>JALVDQ010000281.1 GCA_027008885.1 Thiotrichaceae bacterium
GTTTATTCTTAAATAATGTTGTGCCAGTTCATTTGGAATATGTTGTGCAGGTTTCTCGTATTTTTTGGGAATTTATATGGGTTACGGTGGTTTTAAATAGTATTGTGCCTGCTCACTTGGAATATGTTGCACATATTCCCCGTATTCCGCAAGGCTTCATACGGGCTACGGTGCTTGTGGGTCAAAACCTCCAGCAAGACGCAAGCCAATGCCGCCGACGCTGCGAAAGTCAGGCGTGTACGCACCGCGAAAAGCTGAGCGCAAGTTACGCGCATCGTCGATCCAGCAACCACCACGAAGAACGCGCTCGCTGCTCGCATCACCAGGCTCATTCACTGTAGCATAGTCTTTTTGGAAAACATCATAACACCACTCCCAGACATTACCGTGCATTTGGTATAAGCCCCATGGATTGGGTGAAAAACTTACCACAGGCATTGTTTTCTCCCGAAACTGACCTTTCTCTACCGGGGCTTTTTTTGTTTCATACGGGTAATTTCCATTAAAATTGGCTTGTTCTGTGGTGATTGTTTCGCCTGTGCTAAAGGGAGTGGTTGTGCCTGCCCGACAGCTATATTCCCATTCGGCTTCACTCGGTAGCCTTAAAAAATACTCACCTAAAAATTGGTTGGCTTTTTTAATAAACGCTTGGCTGTCATGCCATGAAATATTTTCTACGGGATTCTGCTCATTATCATCGAAATGACTCGGGTTTTTACCCATAACCATTTGCCACAATTCCTGGGTACACGCCGTATCAGCTAGCCAAAAGCCTTGTTTAATAACAACTTCATGTTGCTTTTCTTCTGATGCTATGCGTTCCGCCTCATCTTCTGGCGAACCCATTTTAAACACTCCATCAGGAATCCAGCGCATAATTTGTTGTACTTCTTTACCTTGCTTAGGGTCAATTATCTCAAATGACTGCCAATAGCCATAAGCATCTTCACCCCACGCATTTGCCCACGGTGCGGGGAAGTTATTGGGTGGGTTAATGTTCATCATTATTTAAACACTCTTTTTTTATCTATTCAAAATTTCATCCACGAGGCTACTCTGCCGTCTGACCGGCTTTGCCGCACGTACGTAGTACGTAGGGGAATATGTGCAACATATTCCAAATAAAGCCTCGCAAAATACAAGAATATGCACAACATATTCCAAATAAACAGGCACATTACTGTTTAAGAGGCAAACGATTTAATACCAAAATATATAATCAACCCTGGTTCCCCGTATTCCGCAAGGCTTCATACGGGCTACCTACCGTCCGCCTATCAGCCGTCAGCATAGCCTCGTAACCACTGGCTTGTGGGTCAAAACCTCCAGCAAGCCGCAAGCCAAAGTCACCATAGCGACCGACAGACGCGTACGCATCGCGAAAAGCTGAGCGCAAGTCACGCGCAAAGCTGAACCAGCCACGACCACGGAGAACACGCTTGCTGCCAGTTGTTGCACCAATAGGGTCTATTACTGCTTGCTTGCTGTAATCACCACTTAAATCATGACACCACTCACGCACATTACCACTCATACTACGTAAGCCCCATTGATTTTGCGGCATATTACTTTCTTCTTTTAATGTATCTGAATTATTGGCTTTGCTTTTATCAAATATATCACCCCACCAATAGGCTGTTTTAGTGCCTGCACGACAGGCATATTCCCATTGCGCTTCACTGGGTAATTGAGGATTAAACTCAGGCACTAACCGCTTTAATTTTTTAATAAAGCTTTGACAATCTTTCCAACTAACATAATTTACAGGTAGATTGCTTTCTTTGGGTTTACTTTGCTTATTGCCCATAATACTTTGCCACTGTGCTTGTGTCACACTGGTTTCTGCCAGCCAAAAGCCTTTTGTTAAAGTCACTTTATGCTGAATTTCTCCGTCAAATCGTCCTTTTTCATCTTCGGGTGAACCCATTATAAAACTGCCCTCAGCTATCCAGCGAAGTTTAAAATTAACACTTTTAACGCTTAATACCGCCCATAAGCCGTATTGATCAATGCCATAATCACTTGCCCATGCCCAGGCATTGTAATCACCCTGCCATTTAGCTTTTTTACCTGCTTGAGTGGCTGGTTTTAAAATAAATTCTGTACCGTCTTGATGGGCTGCGTGTAGGCCGTTTTTATTGTGCCAGATGCGGTTTGCCCAGTTTGGTTTTTTTATTTGTTTAAAAGACTGAAATTCTTGACGAGATTCAAATGAAATATTTGAAGTTGTTGTACCTCCTTCTAAAATTATTCGCCCTTCTTTATCAAAGACAGGGGATTTTAATTGTGATTGTGGATGTAAACCTGTTTCAAAGCTATATTTTAAAGTTTCACCTTCTTGCTTAATATTCAGCACCTTTTCTTCTTCTATTTGTCTGGTTTGTTGCTCTCCATACATTGCGGTGATTAGGTTTTCACTTGCTCTTTGCAAGTCTTTATTATTTAAAGATTCTGTTTTTATGTGCTTAATTAAATCTTTACGGCTAGACAGGTAGGACTGACTGATATTTTCTTTGGAAAAAATATTAAGAATTTGTTGTGGGCTTTCTATTGTTTCCAAGCCTAAAGAAGCG
>JALVDQ010000282.1 GCA_027008885.1 Thiotrichaceae bacterium
CATCAGTTACAAGAAAACTATCAACTCATCCGTTACGCAGACGACTTTCTCATCCTCACACAAAGCGAAACACAAGCACAACATGCAAAACAGCAAGTTGAACAGATACTAGACAGCCTGCACCTCACACTAAACCACGAAAAAACCACCATCAGCCACATCAATCAGGGATTCTTCTTCCTCGGACAAAGTTTTATAGAAAACACCCCCACAAACCCGCAAACACCAGAAAATAGCGACACAACAGAAGTACCAGAAAACAACAGCCCACGCCTGAAAACCCTCTACATACTCGAAGACGGAGCCATACTAAAAAAGAAATACGAACGCTTCGTTATCAAAAAAAAAGGCACAATTCTGCAAGAAATACCTCTCATACATGTGCAACAAATCCTCATCTTCGGCAATACCCAAATCACAACCCAGGCAATGCACTTCTGTCTTAAGCGCAATATCCCCATCTACCTGCTCTCTGGCAAAGGCAAATACTTCGGCATGATCGACAGCTTCAGCACTGACCACATCGAACTGCAACACGCCCAATTCACAAAAGCCAACAACCCCGCCTTCTGTATCGAACTGGCAGCAGGCATCATCAAAGGGAAAATAGCCAATAGTCGCATCATACTGCAACGTCTAAAACGCCATCATAACGCCCCAGAACTGCAACAAACCATCGACCAGCTAAAACACAGCATCAACAAACTCGACAATGCCATCAACCTGGATCAGGTACGAGGTATTGAAGGCAGTGCGGCTCGAAGCTACTTCCAGGCAATCGCCAGCACACTAGACCCCACCTGGAAATTTAACAGCCGCAACAGGCGCCCCCCAAAAGATCCATTTAACGCATTACTTTCCTACGGCTATACCCTGCTCTACTACAACACATACAGCTTCCTGCGTAGCAAAGGACTCAATCCCCACATTGGCTACCTGCACCCCATGCGCCGCGGACACCCTGCACTCGCCTCCGACCTTATGGAAGAATTTCGCGCCATTATCGTTGACAGCGCCATACTCAGCCTGATCCGCAATAAGCGTCTAACCCCCGAAGACTTCGAATACACAGAAAGCCACGCCTGCCAACTAAAAAGCTCAGCTCGTAAATGTTTCATCCAGCAACTGGAAAATAAATTTAACACCACTGTTACCCACCCCAACACAGGGCTAAAAATCGACTTTCGTCGCTGCATCGAACACCAGGCACAACACCTCTCAAGACATATTCGGGATAAAGAACCCGACTACCAGCCAATAATATTCAGATAAAAATAAAAATAGATAAAAGAAACTACATGATTACACTCTGGATAATCTCTTACGACATCAGCAACGACAAAATCCGGCGCAAGGTTAGCAGACACCTGCAAGACCACGGAAATCGCGTACAATACAGTGTTTTTGAATGCCGCCTAAATAACCAACAACTCAATGACCTGCGAATGGAAGTCAGCGCCATGATAGACCCAGAAACAGACACCATTCGCTGGTATCCACTCTGCCATTGGTGTGAAACGAAAATCAACTGGCAAGGCAACGGCAAAAAAACCGACGCTAACAACTATTACATTATCTAACAAACAGGAATAAAACAGCATGGAACACTTCTACATCATCTGCTTCGATATCTTTAATAAAAAACGCCTGAGACAAGTTGCCATTCAAATGGAAAACTACGGGCAACGCATCCAATACAGCGTTTTTGAATGTCACCTGAATGAAGAAAACCTAAATAAGCTCAAGCAGCAACTCAAACAAATTATCGAACCAACAAAAGACCATATACGCTACTATCACCTTTGCCCAAAAGATCACAAAAAAATACTGCTAGATGGCAAGGGCGTCCTTACTCCAAATCATGACTACCACCTACATTAAGAAACAACACAAAGAAACAAAAAAAATCAATTGCAATAAAAAAATAGTAATATATAATAGTGACCTCTTTTAAATTCAACATCTTAAGATGTTTTTCGCAAGTAATTTTAAAACCATTGCGGCACAGTTTTTAAAACCTAAAAATATACATATAAAAATATTCCTAAGTAATTGAAAAAACTAA
The DNA here is from genome assembly GCA_027008885.1 of Thiotrichaceae bacterium. Lineage (GTDB taxonomy): Bacteria > Pseudomonadota > Gammaproteobacteria > Thiotrichales > Thiotrichaceae > Cocleimonas. Next base: position 2,066 of record JALVDQ010000282.1, read on the forward strand.
AGACGCATCAAAAAACTAGCGAAAACTGTGCAGATCGTTGATTTTTAAAGGAAAAAGCGCATTTTTACAGTGCTAAAGAAGGATAGATACCAGAAATGAAAAACTGTGCCGCAAACAGCTATTTTATCTTTTTATAATCAATAAGATATAAAGCTAGAGGGCGCAACTGACCGGATTTTTGAACGGGATGAAAACAAATCCCACTTCCTTGTGGGACTTCTGTTAAAGAGGGCGCAACTGACCGGATTTTTGAACGGGATGAAAACACTTTCCTTGCATGTCAAATACCTTTCCTTGGTAGGGCGCAACTGACCGGATTTTTGAACGGGATGAAAACGAGGTGAGGTAGAAGTGGGTGTCCTGGGAGCCTGTCTGAGAATATGAGTCGTAGCGAGGGAAAGCTGATTTGAGCTAGATTTTTTATCAATTTGAGGCGAATAGTTGTTCTATTTGACGAAAATTGAGGGAAAATCTAGCCAAATTCAGCTTTTCCGCAGTAGGCT
>JALVDQ010000283.1 GCA_027008885.1 Thiotrichaceae bacterium
TATTCGCCTCTCTTGGTAAACTCACCTTATAACAATTCTGAAATTTCGTTTTAATCCCAGTTCTCGGACAGACTCCCAGACCAACCCGATAAACCTACCACCATCTACTTAACTGTATAAAACCGGAGCACCGAGTTTCTCATGAATCTGGTTACAAACTTCATGTGAAATATTCAAGCCTTGCGCTAACTGGTCAAGGTATTTGGCTTCTTCTTTTGAATCAAGGTCGATCGCCAGCAGTGACATAAAATAAACCTTTTCTTCCATGCCGCGTGGTACGCTGTTGATAAAAGCTTTGACATCAAGCGGTGCATTCAGCTCTTTGCGCACGAAGTCTGCTTCTTCTTCACTAACGTCTCCCAGATGCTCGGTAATTTTACGTTGTTCTTCCTTGTCTATTTCGCCGTCTGCCTTGGCTGCATTGAGCATTGCACGCAGCAGAATTTCAGCTTCCTTTTCCTGCTCACTGTCAACTTTTTCGGGCTCTTCGCCTTGCAGTGCCTTATTAAAAAGCTCGCCCAGACCACCGCCGCTACTGGAGCCACCACTTAAGGAATCAAGTATTCCTCCCAAACCACCACCCGAGCCACTTTTTCCTGCGAGTCCGCCAAGCAAATCTGACAAGCCACCGCCTGAACTGCTATTTGCGTTATTTCCTCCAGTCAGGCTGCCGAGTAATCCACCCAGCAGACCACCGCCACTACTGCTGTTGCTATTGCTACCAGCACCCATCATTTTTCCAACGCCTTTGGCAACAATAACGCCCATGGCAACTTTTCCTAATGTACCCATTAAACTCATCGAGTCTCTCCTTTGGTTAAAAAATATTTCAAGCCCGCTTTCCTGAGTGAAGGATAGCAGGAATTAGTTCATTTGTGGTTTATTTCAATGAGGTGTAATCCCGCGCAAGCGTTCATTACGACGACGTATTAATTCCAGAAAGAATAATAAAACAATCGAGAAGCAAATCAGCAGGGTTGCAACCGCCAGAATGGTCGGGCTGATTTCTTCACGGATACCCGAGAACATTGCCCAGGGAATCGTGCGCTGATGTACGCTGCCGACAAAAAGAACCACAACCACCTCATCGAATGAGGTAATAAAAGCAAATAAGGCACCCGAGATAACACCTGGTGTAATCAGTGGGACGGTGATCCTGAAAAAGGTATTTGCGGGTGAAGAGCCAAGACTGGCTGCTGCTTTTGTCAGGCTGTGATCAAATCCGCTGAGTGTTGCGGTTACTGTGATTACAACAAAAGGAGATGCCAGAGCAGCATGTGCCAGAATCACCCCAAGGTGTGTACCGATCAGGTTGACACGGGCATAGAAAAAGAACATGCCTGCCGCAGAAATAATCAGTGGTACGACCATGGGTGAGATTAAAATCCCCATAATCGTGGTTTTAAAGGGAAATTCTTTCTGACTCAGCCCCAATGCCGCAAGTGTGCCGAGAAATGTCGAAATAATGGTTGAGAAAAGGGCAATAATAATCGAGTTTTTAACTGCCGCCTGCCAGTTTGGATCATTAAAAAAGCTTTCATACCAGCGGGTTGAATAGCCCGTTGGGTCGAATGACAACATCGCTGGCGTAAAAGTGAAATAGGGTTCTGCATTAAACGAGAGTGGCACAATCACTATGATCGGGATAATCAGAAAAAGGAAAATCAAGACACAAATGCCGAGAAAGGTATAGTGCCAGATTCTCTCTGCCATGCTTGCATGTAAGGGTAATGCCATTGTCTTAGCCCAGTTTCATATTGTCGATGCCGACAACTTTGTCATAAAGAATATAGAGTGCCAGCACCAGCAGGAGCAGCAGGGTTCCAAGAGCCGCCGCCAGCCCCCAGTTGAGTGATTCAGAAATATGGTAGGCGATAAAATTACTGATTAGAGTACCTTCGGTGCCACCCACCAGAGCTGGTGTGATGTAGTAGCCGATCGCAAGTATAAAAACCAGAATACCGCCCGCACCAATGCCGGCAATGGTATTGGGAAAATAAACCCGCCAGAAGGCTGTAAACGAAGTTGCGCCCAGTGAGCGCGCGGCGCGTACATAGCTTGGGTTAATCGTTTTCATGACGCTAAACAGTGGCAGGATCATAAACGGCAACAGCACATGGGTCATGGTGATAACCGTACCTGTCTGGTTATGAATCATTGCGAGTCGCCCGTCATTGCTGATAAGACCGATAGATACCAGTACATCATTGATAACACCTTCTTTTTGCAGCAGTGCGATCCAGGCACTTGTGCGTACCAGCAATGAGGTCCAGAAAGGCAACAACACCAGAATCATTAGCAAATTACTGGTTTTTGTCTTGAGTGTGGCAAGCAGATAGGCAACTGGATAGCCAAGCAAAATAGTCAAAAAGGTGATTAAAAAACTTAGCCAGAGGGTGCGTAAAAACAGGTTTAGATAAATGCGGCTGTCCTTATCTTTGGGTGCTATGCCATCTGCTGTTTTTTTCATGTCGATGGCAGAAAGAAAGTGTGAACTGGTATAACGACCACTTTCACGTTGTATGAGCCGCCAGGTAGCAAGATCGTGCCATTTTTTGTCGATTTTT
>JALVDQ010000284.1 GCA_027008885.1 Thiotrichaceae bacterium
TCTCGCCAAACTGTGAAAAATCAATTTCAGGCATGGGTTTAATGCCGAGTGGTGATCCACTGCCAGCCCCCGTACTCAGCATTTTCTTTACAAAGCCTTTTACGTCATCCTTGTTGATGCGCCCTTTGCGGCTAGTTCCCTTGACCTTGCCAAGATCAACGCCCAGTTCACGCGCAAATTTGCGCACCGAAGGACTGGCGTATGCCTTGCTAAAGCGAACTTCATCAATTTCCGCGGTTGGTGATTTTTTACCACTGGGTAATTTACCGGGAGATGCCTTGGCGTATGTTGATCTGGCGGGTGCCATCTGTTCGTGTGCAGTTGTTTTGGCTGGAGCCTTGCTTGCTGTTTCTTTGCTAGTATTGACAGCATTGGCAGTATCGGCACTTTCCTTGCTGCTCTCAGCTTCAGGCTTCGTCTCACCATTGACATCCATCATCAGAATGACACTGCCTTCCGAGACATTGTCACCCAAAGATACTTTAAGCTTGACGACCTTGCCTGATTCACTGCTGGGGATTTCCATTGAGGCTTTGTCAGATTCAACCGTTATGAGTGAATCTTCAACTTCTACCTGATCGCCTTCAGCAACCAGAATTTCGATCACTTCAACTGAATCAAAATCACCAATATCAGGCACTACTATTTCTTTTATACTCATCCTGGTGCCTCCTGTTATGAATTAAGCGGGTTTGATTTATCAGTATCAATGCCGTACTTTTTGATGGCTTCTGCAACTTTTCCAGCCGCTAAATTACCGTCATCAGCGAGTGCCTTCAGGGCAGCAACCACAATATGGTATGAGTTGACCTCAAAGAATTTGCGCAGCTTGGCGCGGGTATCACTGCGCCCAAAGCCATCTGTTCCAAGCGCGGTATAGCTCATGGGAACCCACTTGCGGATTTGATCAGAATATTGAGTAATATAATCTGTGGCTGCAATCGCAGGACCACGACGACCTTTTAGCTGTTGCGTAACATACGGTATTTTTTGTTTTTCAAGTGGATGCAAGCGGTTCCAGCGATCAACATCATTTGCTTCTCTTGCCAGTTCATTAAAGCTTGTGCAGCTCCAGATATCAGCATCCACACCCCAGTCTTTATCCAGTAATTCTGCCGCAGCAATGACTTCACGAAGGATCGTTCCTGAACCCATTAGTTGAACCTTTTTCTTCTTTTTTCCGCCGCTCTTGAACAGGTACATGCCTTTCAGGATGCCTTTCTCGGCACCTTTGGGCATGGCAGGTTGAACGTAGGATTCATTCATCGCGGTAAGATAGTAATAAATGTCTTCCTGTTTTTCATACATGCGCTTCATGCCGTCATGGATAATGACTGCCATTTCATATCCAAATGTCGGGTCAAAGCTGTGACAGTTAGGTATCAAGCCTGCCTGAACCATGCTGTGACCGTCTTGATGCTGTAAGCCCTCACCTGCAAGTGTGGTGCGCCCTGCGGTTGCGCCAATCAGAAAACCGCGTGAACGGCTGTCACCCGCTGCCCAGGCAAGATCACCAATACGCTGGAAGCCAAACATCGAGTAAGAGATATAAAAAGGCACCATATTAATGCCATGTGTACTGTAGGCAGTGGCAGCGGCAATCCAGGATGAGATTGCACCTGCCTCATTGATTCCTTCTTCGAGTATCTGACCGGATTTGTCCTCTTTATAGAACATCACCTGCTCTTTATCCTGTGGTGTATAAAGCTGTCCTACCGAAGAGAAGATACCGAGTTGCCGGAACATGCCTTCCATACCAAAGGTACGCGCTTCATCAGGCACGATGGGTACCACATGGCGACCCATTTTCTTGTCGCGTGTAATAATCGTGAGCAAACGAACGAATACCATTGTGGTTGACATTTCACGTTCACCCGAGCCATCCAGGATCGGTTTGAAAACGCTAAGTGGCGGGATTTTTAAGGGCGCGGCATTACTTTTTCTGACTGGCAAGGGGCCACCAAGCTGTTTTCTCTTTTCCAGCATGTATTGACGCTCGGGGCTGTCTTCAGCGGGCCGGTAATAGGTTGCTGCAGCTGCCTCTTCATCACTCAGTGGAATATTAAAACGGTTCTTGAAATTGACCATTTCATCTTCGGTTAATTTTTTCTGGGAGTGGGTTCGGTTTTGACCTTCACCCGCTGCACCCATGCCATAGCCTTTTACAGTATGTGCCAGAATAACCGTAGGCTGACCCTTGTGATTTACTGCGGCATCATAAGCGGTGTAAACCTTGTGCGGATCATGTCCGCCACGATTCAAGCGCCAGATGTCGTCATCTGACATTTTCTCAACCATTGCCGCCAGTTCAGGATAAGCACCAAAAAAGTGTTTACGCACATAAGCCCCATCTTTTGCCTTGAAGTTCTGGTATTCTCCATCAACCACTTCCATCATGCGTTTTTTCAAAATACCGTCTTTATCCTTGGCAAGTAATGGATCCCAGTAAGACCCCCAGAGCACCTTGATAACATTCCAGCCAGCGCCACGGAACATCGCTTCAAGCTCCTGCACAATTTTGCCATTACCACGAACCGGACCATCCAGACGTTGCAGGTTACAGTTTACAACCCAGGTCAGATTATCCAGCTTCTCACGCCCTGCAAGCGAGATCGCGCCAAGAGTTTCCGGCTCATCGGTTTCGCCATCACCGACAAATGACCAGACACGACGGTCTTTGGTATCAGCCAGTTTGCGATGTTGCAGGTATTTCATAAAGCGCGCCTGATAAATCGACTTAATTGGTCCCAGCCCCATTGAAACCGTCGGGAACTGCCAGTAATCAGGCATCAGCCAGGGGTGTGGATAGGATGACAGCCCGGAACCATCGACTTCCTGACGAAAAGAATCCAGCATGTCTTCATCAAAACGCCCTTCAAGGTATGAGCGGGCGTAGATGCCAGGTGTAATATGCCCCTGAAAATAGATAAGATCACCACCATGATCAGGTGAAGGCGCTCTCCAGAAATGGTTAAAACCCACATCGTAAAGCGTCGCAGAAGAAGCGAATGAGGCAATATGACCACCCAGCTCAGAACTTTTACGATTGGCTCTAACCACCATTGCTGCTGCATTCCAGCGAATAAAGCGACGAATACTGCTTTCTATCGACAAATCGCCCGGGTTCGCCTTTTCAAGATGAGGCGGAATCGTATTTATATAGGCGGTATTTGCTGAATAGGGCAGGTTGGCACCGTTGTGGCGCGCCGTATCAATTAATTGCTCGATAATAAAGTGAGCGCGTTCTACCCCTTCGGCTTCAATTATCGCTTCAAGGGATTCGGTCCAGTCAAGTGTTTCTTGTGGATCGACGTCTATGCTTTCATTGCTGTTTGCATTGGCTGTCATAAATCTTCTCGCATTAGTCCGGGTTTAAGGAATGATGTAAATAAAACCTGAATCAGAATTATTATTTTTTTCATCCCAAGTTGCGGGGGGGATTGTAGCACTGCTTGCGCATAATAAGAAATCAAAAATAAATCAATATAATAATCAGGAAGTTATAGATGAAGAATAAATAATTATAAGTTTTATGACATATCTGTTATTTTTGAATGCAATCCTGTAAGCTTAAAAAATGAATTCAAATATAAAATCAGCTTTAAAAGATCCGTTATTAAATGGAGACAATAACAATAGCTCTGATCAAGGCGACCAGGAGGAATCTGTATTTCCTATGGGAGGACGGTTTCGGGGCTTTTTACCTGTCGTGATTGACCTCGAAACAGGCGGTTTTAATCATCATACTGACGCCTTGCTTGAGGTTGCCGCGGTAACACTGCGATTTGATGAGAATGGCATGTTGGCACCACACAAAACCTATGGTTGGCACATTAAACCATTTGAAGGTGCTAATCTTGAACCAGCCTCTCTGGAAGTGAATGGTATCGACCCTGATATGCCGTTCCGTCAGGCAATTGCGGTGGATGAAAAAAAATGCCTGGATGAATTGTTTCTTATTGTTCGCAAGGAAATGAAAGCAAACAAGTGCAAACGTGCAATTCTGGTCGGGCATAATGCCGCATTTGATCTGAATTTTTTAAATGCCGCAGTGGAACGTGTAAAAAAGAAGCGTAACCCGTTCCATCCCTTTAGTACATTTGATACTGTGACACTCGCTGCAATGGCTTACAAACAAACTGTTTTGGCACGCTCGGTAAAGGCTGCCGGCTTTTCCTGGGATACTGGTGAGGCACATTCAGCAGTGTATGATACTGAAAAAACCGCAGAACTTTTTTGCAATATAATCAACAAGTGGGAAAAGCACATTGGTACGAAGTAAACAGGCGGAAAATAAATCTAACTTTCTTTGCAAACTTTCAACACTCGCTGATCCATCCTCAAAAAGTTTTAGCATCAAAAAAGGGCGTAAAAAAATCGAAATATTTATTGTCCGGAAAGGCGATAAGGTTTTTGCCTATGAAGATGTTTGTCCACATGCTCAAGCTCCGCTTGAGTGGAATAAAGATGAATTTCTGGATAAGAAAAAAGAAAATATTATCTGCGCCATGCATGGCGCAGTTTTTACAATTGAGGAAGGTCAGTGTGTTTCAGGTCCCTGTGGTAGTGCTGCATTAACGCCAGTTCAGCTTGAAATCATTGATGGTGATGTGTTCTACCTTTAACTCTATATCTTATGCTTAAGCATTTCTTTTTTGATCTGTGCGATCGCTTTGGTTGGGTTTAAACCTTTGGGGCAAACCTGCACGCAATTCATAATGGTATGACAGCGAAATAGCTTGTAGGCATCATCAAGTTGCTCAAGGCGTTCTCTGGTTGCTTCATCACGACTATCCTGAATAAAGCGCGATGCCTGCAACAAACCTGCCGGACCGATAAATTTGTCAGGGTTCCACCAGTATGACGGGCAGGCAGCTGAGCAACAACCACAAAGGATACATTCATAGAGACCATCCAGCTTTTCACGCTCTTTAATGGATTGCTTGCGTTCACTTTCTGGCTCAGGTTCATCGTCAACAATCAGCCACGGCTTGACCGATTTGTACTGCTTGAAGAATGGCTCCATATTGACGATTAAATCACGGATCACCGGCATTCCGGGCAAAGGTCGCAAAGTAACAGGTTGCTTTAGCCCTGCCACTGGCGTGACACAGGCAAGTCCATTGCTGCCATTGATATTCATGCCATCTGAACCGCATACACCTTCCTGGCAGGAGCGTCTAAAGCCCAGTGTTTCATCCTGCTGTTTGAGTTTAAGTAATGCGCCCAATACCATCATGCCAGGCTCGATCTCTTCATCGGGTAGCTCAAAAGGTTGCTCGAAAGGCTGGGCGTCGATTTCCGGATTGTAGCGATAAATAATAAATTTCATTTCGAGGCTCGCTTAATAGGTTCTTTCTTTTGGCGGGAAGGTTTCTACAGTGAGAGGTTTGGTGCGAACTGGCTTGTATTCAGGCACGTCATCACCTTTATGGAAAAGGCTGTGCTTCATCCAGTTCTGGTCGTCACGGCTATCAAAATCAACCCGTGAATGTGCGCCACGGCTTTCTTCACGATGCAGCGCAGAAATAATGGTTGCGAGTGCGCATTCTGCCAGATTTTCAAGTTCCAGTGCTTCTACTCTTGCGGTATTGAATACCTTGCTGTGATCATGGATGCGCGCGTCTGAAATGCGATCAACAATGGCTTTTACCTTGTCCACTCCCTCAGACAAGATTTCCTTGCTACGAAAAACACCGCAGTGCTCTTCCATAACGGCTCTTAATTCATCACGCAGGGCTGGCACAGATTCGCCTTCGCTGTCATCATCCCAGCGTTTCAGGTGATTGATTGCGTGATCCAGTGATTCATTGTCGAGCGCGTGGTGATAGCTGTTTTCTTTTAGATATTCAATCATGTGGTTAGCCGCAGCACGACCAAAAACCAGAATATCCAGGAGTGAGTTACCACCCAGACGATTTGCACCATGAACCGAAACGCAGGCTGATTCACCTGCTGCATACAGCCCTGTAATTGCCTGTTCAGGAGAGTGTTTGCTGGGTGCGACGACCTGAGCGTTAATATCTGTGGGGATTCCGCCCATGGTGTAGTGTGCGGTTGGGTAAACCGGAATGGGTTTTTCAATGGGGTCAATTCCCAAAAAGGTTTTGCACATGTCACGAATGCCGGGCAGACGTTTTTTGATCACATCAGCTCCCAGATGATCCAGTTTCAGATACACAAAATCCTTGTTTGCTCCGCAACCACGCCCTTCCTTAACTTCGGTATAAATTGAGCGGCTGACCACATCACGGCTTGCCAGGTCTTTGGCATTGGGGGCGTAACGCTCCATAAAGCGTTCTCCTTCGGCATTCACCAGATAGCCGCCTTCGCCCCGTGCGCCTTCGGTAATTAACATGCCTTTTCCGGCAATTCCGGTGGGATGAAACTGGAAAAATTCCATATCCTGAACAGGAAAGCCAGCGCGCAATACCATGCCAAAACCATCTCCCGTATTGATCAGCGCATTAGTACAGGTACGGAAGAGCTGACCTACACCGCCAGTTGCCAGCAAGGTGGTGCGCGCATCAATAATCACGGGTTCGCCTGATTCGATTGAGAAAACCAGGGCGCCCTGAACGCCACCCTCTTCATTCTTGATCAGGTCAACAGCAAAGTGTTCATTAAAAAACTGCGTTTTTGCCTGTATATTTTTTTGATACAAGGTGTGGAGCATTGCATGACCTGTACGGTCAGCCGCAGCGCAGGTTCTGGCTGCCTGTTCACCGCCAAAATTCTGGCTTTGACCGCCAAACTTGCGCTGGTAAATATTGCCGTTCTCCAGACGTGAAAAAGGGATGCCAAAATGTTCCAGCTCATAGACTGCGCGAGGTGCTTCGCGGCACATAAACTCAATCGCGTCCTGATCGCCAAGATAATCACTGCCCTTGACCGTATCAAACATGTGCCAGTGCCAGTCATCCGGCAAGACATTTGCAAGAGCCGCATTGATGCCACCCTGTGCCGCAACAGTATGTGAGCGCGTGGGATACACCTTGGAAACAACCGCAACATTCAGATCCGCATTGGATAGTTGCAGTGCAGCCCGTAAACCCGCGCCACCTGCGCCAATGATGAGCGCATCAAAGTGTCGAACGGGAATATCTTTTATTGTTTGCATTTTTTAATCCTGAAAAGCATTGTAGAACAAGGGATAACGAGGGATTGATATTGTGGTGTGCCGTCCCCAGGCTATAAGAACCCCCAGAGAATAGCGAGTAACCAGAAGCCATTGGCAAGCAGAAACAAAGCCACCAGTGAGAGTGCCAGCAAGCGCATCCAGAGCGGGTGAATATAGTCAATAATCACATCCCGCAAACCAATCCAGGCATGCAGTAACAGGCTAAGCCCAAACAGCAATACACCGAGTTGTACCCAGGTGCTTTGCAAACCCGCGCGCCAGACGCTGAAATTAATATCGGTCGTTGTCGCCCAAATAATCGCAATCACAATAAAAACTGCCATATAGACTGCAGAAAGGCGTTGTAGTAACCAGGCAGAAAAACCAGCCATTAGAACACCCTCATGATTAGAAAGATTAGCGTTGAAAGCGTTGTTGCAGCTAAAACCATCCAGGATGATAATTCGGCAGGTCTTTTATTCTCCCCAATATCAATATCCATCAACAGAAAGCGCAGTCCTGCAAAAAAGTGATAAATTAATGCAGCAAACAGAATGACCTCAAACAGCAGCACCAAAGGGTGATTGATCAGCTCAAGCGCGCGTTGAAAATCTGCCTTGTCGTGCATTGATAATTGCAGCAAATAAATTGAAAAAGGGATCGCCAAAAACAATACAACACCCGTGACTCGATGTAGCAAAGAGACTATGCCCGGAAGCGGGAGCTTGATTTTGAACAGGTTTAAATAAACCGGTTGTTTGTTATTCATATTGTCAATTTTTCCATCAGACGTTTTAGTCGAAGCATAGACTACTTTTTAAGAAATAAAGTTGATTTTTTGTGTTTTTTTTAAAGTTTTTTTTAATCTTTAAAATTAAGAGGCTACGGTACTACGCATTGAGCAAATCAACAGGTTTAAGCCATTGCCCAGATTTTTTAGGCAGTGTTTTGGTAGCGTTGTCGCAAAAAATTAAAGATAGTGATTAAACCCATGGCTTCACCGCCTTTGGGTCTGCCGGGGCGTTCGCGTGTGTTCCATGCCATAACATCAATATGAGCCCAGTCAATTTGACTGTCTACAAATTCATGCAGGTACAGTGCAGCAGTAATTGCCCCGCCATAGCCTTCTGCTGAAGCATTGGCAATATCGGCAACACTGCTGTCAAGCTGGTAGCGATAGCCATGATACAGGGGTAATGCCCAGAGAAGTTCGCCGGTGTTTTTGCAGGCATTTTGAATCGCATTTGTGAGTTTGTCTGAATTACTGAACAGGGCAGGAATCTCTGTACCTACGGCAACACGCGCAGCACCGGTCAAGGTGGCAAAGTCAATAATCAGATCAGGTGATGATTCGCAGGCAAAGCTGAGTGCGTCACACAGTACGAGCCGTCCTTCCGCATCGGTATTATCAATTTCTACTGTTTTGTGGGCGCGTGTATCAAGAATGTCTCCAGGTCGATAGGCATCGCCGGAGATTGCATTGTCTACGGCAGGAATCAAAACTTGCAGGCGTACTGGCAATTTAAGACTCATAATCAGGTGAGCCAAACCTAGTACATGAGCGGCGCCACCCATATCTTTTTTCATCAGGCGCATGAATCGGGAAGGCTTCAGATCCAGTCCGCCCGTATCAAAACAGACGCCCTTGCCTACCAGTGCAAGCAGGGGCAAGTCCTTGTTGTCAGTATTCCAGTTGAGTTGTAACAGACGGGGTGCATGCTTGCTGGCTCGTCCCACGGCATGAATGGCAGGAAAGTTTTGCTGAAGCAGATCATCACCGATAATTTCAGTAAATACCGCCTGATGCTGTATGGCTAATTCTTCTGCCATTTTTGACAGGTCTTCCGGCATCATGTGATTAGCGGGTGTGTTGACCAGATCACGCACCAGGGTAAAGGCATCGACAAAGGCATTGATCTGTTGCAGATGGCTTTCGTCTACTTTTAGTTTTGCTGCTGGTTCGGGCTGCAGAAAGTCTTTTTTGAAAAAGTTAAAACGATAAGCCCCCAGCCCCCAGCCTGTTTCTGCCTGAATCTGCTCAGTGTCGCTCCAGTCTGTTTGCAGCTGATAAGTTTTGGCAGGCAGCTTTTTTGCAAGACCCGCAATAGCCCAGATTTTTGCACTATCATCAATATTATCGTTATCTGTGTCGTCGGCTATACCAAATAAAACCATCTGGATTGCACCCTGTTGATCTGGCACGATACAGTATTTCTGGGGTTTTGCCTCGAAGCCGCTGTTTTTTATCCAGTTGGCAGTGGTTTTATCCTGAGTCTCAAGATACTGCTCAAGTTGTGATTTTTTAACAGGGATTAAGGGAATGGACGGAAAATCTTCTGTGGTGTAGTTCATTAGTCTGGTAGTGTTCCGGTAAAAATGCGTGTTTTATTATGATACCCATCCCCCCCTTTTTTTACTATTTTTTATTATTTGGATTTTTCTGTCAGGCAGGTTCCTGATAAAGCATTCTGCTTATCTCACCATAATCAGGATGTGAAGAATTAATCAGCCCGAGGCGTAGCAGCAG
>JALVDQ010000285.1 GCA_027008885.1 Thiotrichaceae bacterium
TATTGAGGCAAGTCTGCGGCGTATTGCCCAGTATGATTACTGGACTGAAAAGGTCAGGCGCTCTATTTTGCCAGATTCAAAAGCGGATATGCTGCTGTTTGGCAATGCTGAACGTGCACTTGTTGAGCTGGCACACCGTCTGGCTCGTGGTGAAAAAATTGCCGAGATAACAGATATTCGCGGCACTGGCTTTATGCGTCAGGGTATCCCTGAGGGCTGGACTTTAATAGACTCGACCGATATTGATGAAGTGGGTTCTATGGAACACCCCGAAAGTGATCCTTATGCGGATACAACACAAAGCCAGGCTTGCGATGAAAAGAAAACGGAAGACAGACTCAACAGTGGTGCGGCACAGATTATTCATTTTCATGAGCGCCCCAAAAAGCTTGATCGCACGACCACCGTTATCCGCCTGCCTTCCTATAATCAGGTGGTGCGGAGCAAGCTGCTGTATGCCCATGCTTCGCGGGTATTTCATCTGGAGACGAATCCGGGCAATGCCCGCGCTCTGGTACAACAGCACGGCAAGCGTGATGTCTGGCTGAATCCACCGCCGCAGCCATTGACTGCACGCGAATTTGACCAGCTGTTTGAATTTCCCTATACACGCAAACCGCACCCGTCCTACGCTAATCTGAAGATTCCCGCCTATGAGATGATTCGTTTTTCTGTCAATATTATGCGTGGCTGTTTTGGGGGTTGTACTTTTTGCTCAATCACCGAGCATGAAGGGCGTATCATTCAAAGCCGCTCGGAAGATTCTGTTATCCGTGAAATTGAAGCAATCAGGGATAATGTGCCGGGTTTTACAGGCATCATATCCGATCTGGGTGGACCTACGGCAAATATGTATCGGCTCTCTTGCAAGGATAATAAAATTGAAGAATCCTGCCGCCGCCTTTCCTGTGTTTACCCTGATATATGCGTCAATATGGGAACCAATCACCGACCATTAACACGGCTCTACCGCAGGGCGCGCAAGGTTGATGGTGTGAAGCGTGTCTTTATTGCCTCAGGCTTGCGTTATGATCTGGCGATTCGTGACCCCGAATATATTAAGGAGCTGGTGACCTATCATGTCGGTGGACGTTTGAAGATTGCACCAGAGCATACCGAAAAAAATACACTGTCGAAAATGATGAAGCCGGCGATTGGCAGCTATTATCGCTTTAAGGAGCTTTTTGACAAATATTCAAAACAGGCAGGAAAAGAGCAGTATCTTATTCCTTATTTTATTTCATCGCATCCCGGCACAACGGATGAGGATATGCTTAATCTGGCTCTGTGGCTAAAGCAGAACAAGTTTAAGCCCGATCAGGTTCAGGCATTTATCCCAACACCTATGGCACTGGCATCGGCAATGTACCATACGGGTATTAATCCACTAAAAAAGGTAGGTACTCAATCGGAGTTTATTGATACTGCAAAAACGGCAAAGACCCGCCGTTTGCACAAGGCATTATTGCGTTACCATGATCCTGAAAACTGGCAGCTCATAAGAGCAGCACTTAAACGTATGGGGCGTACTGATCTTATTGGAAATGGCAAGGAACACCTGCTTCCGGAGTTTACCCCAAGGCTGGAAAAAGGCGCACGCACGAAGTCAAGAGGAAACGACTACCAGCATCGCATTAAAAGCAGAAGCCGGGTGACGAAAAAGAGCAAGGGCAAGAATAAAACCTTTGCAACTGGCAGAAAAAAAGGCAGCAAGTAGTTTTATTACTGATATTTCATAATCAAAACCGGGGCATCTGTTAAACTATAAAGGAATGAAGATTCCCCGATTTTATCAGGCATTAGACCTGCAAACAGGTAAACAGCTGGAGTTGTCGGCAGTTAATCATCGACATGCCATTCAGGTATTGCGTTTGCAGGCAGGTGATCCCCTGATTCTGTTTAATGGTGAGGGTGGTGAGTATCTTGCCAGAATAACGAATATACAAAAGCGTAAGTCTCACGTTGTGTTGGAATCATTTGATTCGGTAGATCGTGAATCTGGTTTGCATAGCTGCGTGGTGGTGGCAATGATCAAGCCTGAAAAAATGGATTTTGCGATTCAAAAAATGGTTGAATTAGGTGTCAGCAAAATTCAGCCTGTCTACACCAAACGCAGTGTGATTAAAATCAAAACGAATCGGCTGGAAAAAAAGATGTCGCACTGGCGGGGTATCATTATTGCCGCCTGTGAACAATCGGGAAGGACGCTGCTACCTGAAATTGCGGAGCCACTGAAATTGCCGGAGTACCTGCAAAACCAGAGCAGCGATACTCATGCCAACAGCTTTGTTATGTTACCGGGCGATCATGCTTCATTTACGCAAATTGAAAAGCCGCTATCGAGTATTTCCTTGCTGATTGGTCCCGAGGGTGGCTTTACTCCTGAAGAAGAGAAGCAGATACAGGACAGGGGCGTGACAGCAATCAGTTTCGGCAAACGAATTTTAAGGGCAGAGACAGCGGCGATCTCCTGTTTAACGGCTTGTCAGCTTCTATGGGGAGATCTGACAAAAAAATAACCATAGAATTTTACCTGCTTCACGGCAG
>JALVDQ010000286.1 GCA_027008885.1 Thiotrichaceae bacterium
TTATCAAGAGAGGCGAATAGTCGCTCTATTTAACGAACTTGATAAGCTCAGATTATGATGATTGTGGGATTTGCAGTCAATTTCTAGTTCTCAGACAGGCTCCTAGGAGCCTGTCTGAGAACTAAGTTTTTAAAAATTTCAATCAATATATAGTGTTTTTTTAATACGAAAGCCACTATATAAGATTCGCCCACCAGAACAAAAGTTGCGATTTCTTTCCCATCAATTTTTTGCAAGGCATCTATTTTATTGATTGCTTTTCTTGCCAGAATCAATTGATTAAAATCCACATCAGCGCTTTTCTCGATAAAATACGCTCTTGCCCGTTTTGCAAATGGCATTTTATAGACATGGGACATGCTCTTTGCCAGTGCTTTAGCTCCCAATCGTTTGTAAATGCTGAAACCCACAAGCTGAGAAAAACCAAGCAATTTTTCTCTCCAGCTCGACAACGTGGCAAAGGTATCAGCCAAAATTAGTTGGCTCACCATGTGGGGATAATTTATCGCAAACGACTGGGCGATTACACCGCCCATGCTAACACCCAGCAATATACAACTGGTCAAGCCTTTCTGCGTTAACAAGGCAATAATTTGATTGTTCCAGTCTTTCAGTTCTAGCGTGGTCACCTTTGAAGATTTGCCATGAGCAAGCAAATCAGGTGTCAGGACATAATACCCCTGTCTGGCAAATACTTGTCGCTGAGGCTCCCACATAGCATGATCAGCACCGATGCCATGCAAGAGAACAATCGCAGTATTCGCAGCGTCACCGACCTCAAGCAAAAAGGTTTTGCTGCCATCCGGGTTATGCAGGAAGGAGGTCTTTTCCCGATAATACCTGGTTTTTTGGATAATTTTTGCCAATTACTTTTAAAGCGTCTTTCTAAACTTGATAATACTCATCCCAACAAACAGCAGTGCAAACCCGGTTAGTGCCAGATAAGCGTTTGCCAGATCAATAAAATGAGTGTGTTTTATAAGCAAGCCACGAATAATATCGACAAAATAGGTAAAGGGGATAGCATAACTGACCGGGCGGATGCTGTCGGGTATGGCTTCTAGCGGGAAGATAAAACCGGATAGCAAAATAGAGGGCACGATAATAAAAATAGCGATAAACATGGCTTGTTGCTGTGTGCTTGATATCAACGAAATCAACAAGCCCAGCGCTATCATAACGGCGACATAAACCAGAGCCAGCAGAAACAGCAAACCATGGGAGGAGGGCTGTGGCAAGTCAAAAAATAACCAGCCTGCCAGCAAAATAAAATAAAAGTCAAGCAGTGCAATAATCACATAGGGCAACAGTTTGCCGATGATGAAGCTAGTGCGGCTCATTGGCGTGACAAGCAATTGTTCCAGGGTTCGTTTTTCACGTTCGCGTACCACCGTAATCCCCGTTAAAATCAGTGCAATCTGCATAATCAGCACACCGATAACGCCAGGCAGGAAGAACCAGGTTTCTTTTTCTTCAGGGTTAAACAGAATCCTGGTATCCATAATAAAGGGCTTTTGTGCAATCACGACATTATCAGCATCGGCATCTGAAAAATACATATCACTGCTAATATCGTCACTTGTGGCACTATTTGAGTGATACTTCATGGTGGTAGTTAGTGAAGGCATGGTGCCATCCACAAAAAACTGGATATGAGGCTGTTTGTTTTCGGTTAACAAATACGAGAAATTGCTGTTGATATATAGCCCAGCCTTGGCATGACCTGCACGTATTTCTTCAATAATTTGCGCCTTGTTTTTGACCGCATATAAATCAAAATAGGCATCACTCCACAGACCCGTTTTAATCATATGACTAAAAAAGGAACGATCCTGATCAACATAAGCCATGCGTACATTTTGTGGTTCCAGTTTAAGCGCAACGGCAAACAGGGTGAGCAAAATCAGTGGCATGATGATGATAAGTGCGACAAGGCGAGGGTCACGCCGTAGCTGTATTAGCTCTTTTTTAATAATCGCTTTAATCATAATGTTCGCCTACCTCCTGTTTGTAGCGGGAGAGGTTTGATTCTGTGTCAGCACAATAAACGCATCTTCCAGATTAGGCTCGGTTTCATCAAGTTCTATTATTTGTTGGATGATTGTTGCAATGGTTTCTTCCAGTTGTTCTTTTTTTACGTTGTTTTGGGCAACGATGCGTAATTCATTGCCAAACTGGTTGACGAGTATAAGCCCCGCCATCTTTTGCAATGCAGTTTGCACTTCTGGTTGGTAGGGTAAAATGCTCGTATAAACACGCTTATCGCCCAGTGTGTGTTTCATATCAGTGGGTGATCCTTTGGCAACCAGCGTACCCGCTGACATGAAAGCCAACTGATGGCAACGCTGTGCTTCTTCCATATAGTGAGTGCTAACAAAGAGTGTTTTACCCTCAGCACTTAACTGATAAAAATCATCCCATAAGCGTTTGCGGGTGAGCGGGTCAATTCCGGCGGTAGGTTCGTCCAGAAACAACACCAGAGGATCATGTGCCAGCGCACAGGCTAGTGCCAGGCGGCGTTTATACCCGCCTGATAACGTACCTGCTAATAAATCCTTGAATTGTGTCAGATCATAGCGTTGCAGCAGATAGTCAAGGCGTTTTTTATCGGTGACACCATACATCCGGGCATAAAATTCAAGGTTTTCCCAAACAGTCAAACCTTCATATTGACCAAAATACTGTGCTACATAACCAAAAACAGGTTTGGCTTTTTGGCTGCTCAAACCATTGATTAAAACCTCGCCCTGATCTGCCTTGATTATGCCGCATAAAATGCGGATAAGCGTGGTTTTACCCGCTGCATTTGGTCCAAGCAAACCAAAAATAACTCCTTTTTCGACAGCCAGGGTAACATCATTCACAGCAAGTGTTTTCTTAAAGCGTTTGCTGATATGCTTTACCCTGATCATCTTGTTATCCGTGGCAGGCACATAAAAATCTCCCCGCTGAAAAAATGATAAAGAGTAATTTGTATGGGTGTATAACGAATCAGCAATACTTGAATTTCTTTAACTCGTTATGCCCTCATGCAAAGCTCTCATTTAAAGCAAAGATGATACACTGATTTTATGTAACAGAATGTAGCAAGATTGTTGTTTTTCTGTATTTTCAGCGGCTATGCTCTTCACGTTCAAGCCGGATATTTACTGGTTTGTATCTACAGCATCGACAACTTCAACTTTCTTCTCGGGGTCAGAGTTTTGCCTGATAAATTTTTCAAGTGATGTGGTAGCGACTATTCCAGGTTGAGCTGCAACGAGTTTTCCCTTTGGGTCAAATAAAATAAATGTAGGTGTACCAACAAGTGGTTCGCCCAGATTTTGTTGCATCCAGATATTCATCTCAATCGGGTTGGTAATAATGGTCGGAAATTTCATGCCAAATTCAGCTATAAAATCTTTGGCATTTTCAATGCCCTTTTGCCCATCGAGGGAAACGCTCAAGATTCTGGCATTTTCAAGTTTGCCGTCAAATTTCACCATTTCAGGCATGTGTTGGCGACAAGATGGGCAATCAGAAGTCCAGACTTCCAGTATAGTCCATTTATTATTTCCAATATGATTTTTGATAGTATCAGTTTTACCGTCACTTAAATTTGTAAATGCAAATACAGCATTGCTCAACAATAAAAAGGATATAGACAGAATATAGCCAGCAATTTTATGGTTTATAAATAATTTATTTGCTAATAAAAGATGTTTCACGGACAATTTCCTCAATTTTAGATACATGCTACTGACTACCAAATGGCTACTTTGTTCAATAGAAAAAATCAGCAACCAGCTATTCATGGCGTGTTGTTCGATCTGGATGGTACTTTGCTTGATACCGCACCTGATATGACACATGCTTTGAACCTGTTACTTGAGGAAGAGGGTAAACAACCCTTATCCTTTGAAGTGTGTCGTGACCATGTATCACATGGTTCAATCGCAATGATCACATTAGGGTTCGGAACCCGGCAGAGTGCATCTGATCTGGAACGTCGTCGTCAGCGCTTCCTGCATATATACGAAAAAAACCTTTGCGTGGATACAAAATTATTCGATGGCATGGATGAAACGCTGGATTTTCTTGAAGAATATAAAATCAAATGGGGGGTTGTCACAAACAAGCCAGAGTTTCTAACCTTACCATTAATGGATCAACTCGATTTAACAGGTCGAGCCTGTAGTATTATCTCTGGAGATACACTAAAGCAGCGCAAACCGCATCCCCAGCCTCTATACCGGGCTGCCAGTCAATGCGGTTGTTTGGCGACCGAGTGTATTTATGTGGGCGATGCTGAACGCGACATCCTTGCAGGAAATCGTGCCAATATGCGCACATTGCTTGCGAGTTATGGGTATATAGATGAATCTCAAAATCCTGTAGAATGGGGTGCAAACGGCATAGTGGAATATCCGGGCGAGATTCTGGACTGGATTTGGGGATAATACAGGATTTAGATGTGAATATTAGAAGAAGTAGTGCAAAAAGCACATTATTACAAATTGTGGTTTTTCTGATCCTGATGGCTGCGATAATTTTCTGGCAAAAAGATGCAATCGCGTATCTGTATACTTCAGGAGAAATCAGCAAAACCGGAATGATTATAAACGGCATTATTGTGCTGTTATTTTTACTTGGTATGTTTAGAATCATCGTGACTCTGTTTCGCTATATCAATGAACACCAGATACTTTTAAAGCTTGTTTCATATCTAAAGGAAAACGCGCAAAACCCGGCTTCGCGTTTACCGGAGGATTCACTTGCAGTGCAAAGATACAATGCGGTTAAATGGGTGGCACAGCAAGGGGCTCCTGTGAATCAGGCAGCAATGGCGGCGAGTTTGAATGCTGCTGAAAACTCATATTTGACAATAATCCGTTTTGTTCACAGCACCCTGATTCTGGCAGGTGTGTTTGGTACGGTGGTTTCCTTGTCAATGGCATTGATAGGCGCGGCGGGCTTGCTTAATTCACCTGAAGGCGTAAAACAAATGGGTACAATTGTCAGCAGTATGTCATCGGCACTGAGTTCGACGGTCACTGCGATTGTCTGCTTCTTTATTTTTGCCTATTTTTATTTGCGTTTAAACGATGCCCGTATACAGTTATTGACTTACATCGAAGATGTAACCAGTTTGTATCTATTGCCCAGAGTGACTCAAACAGAGACAGGCATGATTCATCAGGTAGCTACTTTAACCACTGCGCTAAAAGAAGCAGCCGATAAACTGATTATTGTTGAAAGAGCCTTTATTGGGGCAGGAGAACGCTTGCAGCAAGCGGTTGATGATTTAAACACAAAAACCAGTAGCGACATCATGGATAAAAATCTGGCAGAAATTAAGGAGTTGATTCGCAAGGGCTTTCACCTTTCCGAGCCAGAATATAAAGTACCGCAGGAGACTGAAAAACTGAAACAGACCATTGACAGACCGGAAGTAACGAAGTTTGCAGAGACCGGATTACCCAAAAACCCACTTGATTTAAAGTAGCTGAAAGCAGGATAAATAACATGTATTTCGGCTTTCCGGGAGAAAATACTCATTTAGAGCAGCACAAGGTAACTGAAGAAAGTTTTTGGCCCTCATTTACTGATATTATGATGGTCATAGTCATGGTGTTTCTGCTTGTCACTGTAGCAGTCATTCTCAATAACTGGACGCTGATAGCCGATTTAAAAAATAGCATCAAGGCGCAACAGATTGCGTCCTCCCTGGCAGAAAACACCCAGGAACAAAATCAGTCATTAAAGCAAAAACTCGACTATCTGGAACAGCAAGTTGAAGATCTGAATAAAAAGAACAACGAAGAAAAAAACCGGCTTCTTGCTTCAGAACAGGAGTTAATAAAAACAAGACGTTTATTACTTGAAAAAGAGACAAAATTAAGTGCGCTAGAAAATAAACTGGCAGATGAAAAAAAATCGCTGGATTCAGTTAAACTTGAATTAAGCGAAAAAGCAGAACTGCTTGCAACACTACAGGCAGAACTGCAAGCCAAAGAAAGAGAAAGCGAAGAAAATAAAAAAACTCAGGAGCTTCTGCAACAAAAACTGGCGGGGCTTGAAACTGATAAGCAACAGCGCATCACTAACGAAACCAGAGCCCAGGAACAACTCAAAAGCTTGCAATCACAACTTGAAGCACAAAAGCAGGAAACAAAAGATAGGCAGAATGCTTATTCAGAATTACAAAAAAAACATCAGCTCTTAAAAACCGAGCTGAAACAAACCACCCGGACGCTAAATCAGCTGGAGCAGGAAAAAACACGCCTGATTACGGCGCTTAATGCAAAGCTTGATAGCCTGGAAAATAAATTCAAGTCACAGCAAAAAGAGTTGTTGGCACTTAGAGAGAAAAAGAATGCAGATGAATTGCAACTGCGGAGCCTCCAGGGTGAATATGACTCACTGGATGCCAAATACCAAAAACTGTTGCGTCCTGCGCGTTCACCCAAAGGCAAACATGTGGTTTCCGTGCTGTATCGAAAAACAGCTGGCAGACCGCTAATCCGTTTAAAAACAGAACCTGAAGGAAGCTATCAAACCGTTTCAGAGAAGGAACTGCATAACAGACTCACAGCCCTGAAAAACAAATACAAAACCGATTTGTATCTAAAAGTCGTAATTCCACAAAATAGCGGGCTATCTTATTCAGAAGCATGGAAATTCACCAGCAACCTGCAAAACAAATATGATTATTATTTTCAAAAAGAAGAGTAGCTGGTTGCTTATTAATTAATAATTAACTTGCTACTCCGTATTTTTCTCGGTAGGCATCTATGCGTTTAAGTAATTCAGGGTCATTTTCTGTTGTTTTTATATGTTGTATCACATTATCAAGCCCGATAATGTGTAATACGGGTATGTTATAGCTTTCTTCTATCTCCTGCACGGCTGATTTTTCACCCTGACCTTTTTCCTGACGATCAAGTGAAATTGCTATTCCTGCAATTTCGGCATTATTTTCCCTTACAAATTGAAACGCCTCACGGATGGCTGTACCCGCGCTAATGACATCATCCACAATCAGTACCTTGCCCTTCATGGGAGCGCCCACCAGATTGCCTCCCTCGCCGTGGTCTTTCTCCTCTTTGCGATTGTAGGCATAGGGATAATCCATGCCGTACTTCTCATAGAGCGTCGCTGCAATCACCGCAACTAAAGGTATTCCCTTATAGGCAGGACCGAAAAGCATATCGAACTTCAGCTTTGAATCAATGATGGTTCTGGCATAAAAATCACCAAGTTTTGCAAGCGATGAACCACTCTGGAATAATCCAAAATTGAAGAAATAGGGGCTTAAACGCCCTGATTTTAAAGTAAACTCCCCAAATTTTAGAACCTTGTGTTCAATTGAAAAATCTAAAAATTCTTTTTGGTACTTTTTCATATTCGTGTAAAAGGGTTAATTTTGGAGTGTTGATTATAGCTGATGTTCATTCGTCGGTTATTACTAATTAGACATAATAAAAAATGTTATAGTTAAAAGCAGGTTCTAAAAAAACAATGGTACTAATAATAATGAAAAAAACAGTCATATTTGGTTCGCTTTTACTATTGTCAACAGCTTCCTTTGCTGGCTTGTACCGCTGGGTTGATGATGCAGGAAAAGTACATTATTCAGACAAGATGTCAGCAACCGTTTCAAAAAAAGCACATGCGGAATTATCTGAAAATGGTCTTGTAAAGAAGAATGTTAATCCTGAGGCAGAAATCCAGTTGGCAAAACAAAGAAAGCATGAACTGGCTTTGCTGGAACTTGAAAAAAGAAAGCAGCAAGAACTCAGATTAAAGCATAAGAAAGAGTTAGAAGAAAAACAGAAGCATGACAAGTTTTTGTTAACAACTTATGTAGACAAAGATGAGTTGGTTCATTATTTTGAAAATAAAATCAAACAGCTAAAAGGAAATACCAGAATATTAAAAGCACAGAGCGACGTGCTGCAAAAGAAAATAGCAAGACTGGAAGCAAGCAAAAAGAAGGTCAAAGATAAAAAGGCAATGCAAGCTATTGATAAAAAGATTGTGCGCATTCAAAGCAGCATTAATCAATATCAAAAAGCTATGGAAAGTAACGCGCAAGAATTGATTGTACTAAACAAAAACTATCAGGAAGACTATAAAAGGTTTTCTGAGCTAAGCAAAAAATAATAATTGTTATGAAGTATTTTTTCAAAATCACAATACTTGGATTCGCACTGCTGATATTCTCCTTTTCAGAAGCAGCCTATTACCGCTGGACAGATTCTAAAGGAGTGATCCATTATTCAAATAGCATCCCTCCTTCTGAAGCCCAGCGTGGTCATGTGGTATTGAGCAAGCAAGGGTTCAAGGAAAAAATCGTTCTTTCCTCAAAAAAGAAAAAAGAGCTGAAAGCTGAAGAAGAAAAATTAAAAGCAAAAAAACTCCTTGAGGAAAAAAGAAAAAAGGAAAAAGCCAGACAGGAAGAAGAGGAAATACGCCTGTTATCAATTTTTAGTTCAGAAGACGAAGTAACTAAAACGTATAACTCCAAGCTGAGAATGGCGCAGTTGACCATTGATCTATTAAAGGCAAGGCACAAAAAGCAGGCAAAAAAACTGGAATTGCTTGAACGAAGAAAAGAAAGAACCAAAAATATCAAGCACAAACAGATACTCGCAAAACAGATAGAAGTGGCACTTGATAATTTAAGCATATACCAGCAGGCAATTACTGAAAATGTAGTGGAAAAAGACAGAGTGCGAAAAGAATTTAAAGCAACACTCAGTCGTTTCCATAGCCTTATAAAAAAGCAGGAAGAAAAATCAGATCATTAACACATCCCCGTATTCCGCAAGGCTTCATACGGGCTACGCTACTAATGGGAGATTCTTCAGCGTGAAGAGTATATAATCACGCGCTTTTATAGAAACTGAATCAGTGGATTTAATATGATACTTGCTATTCTGGGTGCGATTATTACCATTTTAATCCTGCTAAATCGACTGGCTGAAGCTGGTATTGATCTGGGTGGTTTAAACCCCTTTTTATGGAACAGAAGAAGACGCTGGCGCAAGCAATATGAAGGCGACCCTATTTATAAAGTAAGCGACCCCATGGAAGCCACCGCCCTGCTTATGGTCGGTGTAGCCAAGGCAGAAGGCGATATGACGAAAGAAAGCAAGGACAAAATCCTTTCCCTGTTCGCCTCAAAATTTGGTCTGGGCAAAAAAGATGCCGTTGCGCTGTTAATTTCAACAACTCATATTCATGGAACAGGCGACGAGTTAAGACGTAATGTCAGCAAAGTGCTTAAACCCAGCATAGATCATTTTTCAGTATCGCAGGCAAAATCCGCAATATCATTAGTCGAGTCAATAGCGGAAGACAGCAATGCCGAAAATACAAGCGAGTTGTTGGAAGACATAAAACGGGCATTTCAATATGTATTTAAGAAAAACGAAAAACAGCAGTGGAGTTAGAAAAACTGCCTGGGAGGCTGTCCGAGAACTAAGAAATCAACAATTTCCCAAAAAACCAATTTTTTAAGTTATTGAAAATAAAGAACTTAATTTTTGTTAAATTGTTGAAAATCGTATTTTTGGCTATTCTCAGACAGGCTCCCAGGAGCCTGTCCGAGAACTGGGATTGAA
>JALVDQ010000287.1 GCA_027008885.1 Thiotrichaceae bacterium
TTACTTGTTATTTTTCTTTCGTTATCAGTCACTTGAGGTAGTGCAAATGAGATCATCCCTGCCATTAAAACAAAGCCGAATGACCACCACAGGCAACCTTCAAGCCCCTGTGTTTGATATATCCAGCCGGATAGCACGGTGCCTGTGAGCCTTCCGCCGGCATTCGACATATAATAAAAACCGACATTCATGGCGACCTTGTCGTGGTTGGAATACGCCAGTATCAGGTAGCTGTGAATCGCGGAATTTATGGCGAAAACAATACCAAACAGAATCAGTCCAATAATGATAACCTGTTCTGCGGGCAAGCCCTGATGCATGGCGAGGGCAATCGCAGCGGGGAAAAGTGCCAGTATAAATGCCCAATAGCATGTACTGCGTCCATCGGGATGATGTTTTCGCAATAGTTTTGGTGATAAAGCCTGCACAATGCCATAGCCAATCACCCACAATGCAAGAAATCCACCGACCTTGTAAAAATCCCAGCCGAGTTTTTCATACAAAAAAACGGGCAAGCCGACCACAAACCAGATATCACGCGAGCCAAACAGAAAAAAACGTGCCGCAGAGAGAATATTCACTGCTTTAATCGTGGAAAAGACCTGGGTAAATTTGGGCTTGCTTTTCATTTTGCCGACATCGGATGGCAGCATCCACAGCGTTATCAGCAATACCACAAACAGCATCCCCGCCAGCACAAACAAGCCACCACGAAAACTTAACCACTGCAACAGACCTGCGCCAATAAAAAAGCCCAGCCCCTTGAGCGCATTTTTAGAGCCAGTCAGGATTGCCACCCATTTGAAAAGCGAGGCATTACCCGACTGGTTAATTGCTTTTACCGATGCTTTGGCAGACATCTTGTTTAAGTCTTTGGCGATGCCCGATAATGCCTGCGCCGCCATTACATAAGGTACACTTAGCCAGCTATCTGGCACAGTCAAAGCCAGCAACGCCACGACTTGCATTGCCATACCGATATTCATGGTGCGATTCAGACCAATGCGCGCGCCCAGCCAGCCGCCCACCAGATTAGTGACAATGCCAAAAAACTCATAAAACAAAAACAGCATCGCAACTTGCAGGGGTGAATAACCGAGCAGGTGAAAATACAACACCACCAGCATACGGATGGCACCATCGGTAATGGTAAATGCCCAGTAACCGGCTGTTACTACAAGATAGTTTCGTAGTGCCTGATTCATCTTTTAAAGTTTTTTTGCAACCATACTGGCAATCTGCATCATGCGATTAACATAGCCCCATTCATTATCGTACCAGGCGTATATTTTAACCTGGGTATCATTAATCACCATGGTTGATGGTGCATCAATAATCGAAGAGCGCGCATCATTAACATAATCTGCAGAGACCAGGGGGCGTTCTTCATAGCCAAGAATCCCTTTTAAGTCATTTTCGGAAGCCTCTTTAAAGTAGCTATTCACTTCATCTGCGGTAACAGGGCGTTCTGCCTCAAAAACAAAATCGGTTAGCGATGCATTGAGTAACGGCACACGCACCGCATGTCCATTGAGCTTGCCCGTTAATTCAGGGAAAATCATGGTGATAGCTTTGGCAGAACCCGTGGAGGTTGGGATTAATGATGAGCCAGCCGCGCGTGCCCGGCGCAAATCTTTATGACCTTTATCAACAATAATCTGAGTATTGGTAATATTGTGAATAGTGGTCATTGAGCCATGCTTGATACCGATTTTTTCGTGCATTACTTTTACAACGGGAGCTAAGCAGTTAGTGGTGCATGAAGCGGCGGTAACTAAATGATGTTTATCCGCTTCATACTCATGGTGATTTACGCCATAAACAATATTTAAAGCACCCTGTGTGGGAGCTGCCACAATCACTTTTTTTACACCCTGGTCAAAATACTGTTGTAGCGTTTCCGGCTTTTTATGATGCTTGCCCGTTGCCTCAATCACAATATCACAACCAGACCAGTCAGTTTCCTCAATGCTTTGATTGGATGTATAAGTCAGTTTTTTATCATTAACAAGAACCGCATTGTCAGTGCTGTCCACCGTTTCATTCCATCTTCCATGCACTGAATCAAACTTTAGTAAATGCGCAGATCCAGTGGCATCAGTAGCAATTTCATTAATCTGTGTTATCTCAAAATCAGGATCATGCCAGCCTGCACGCAAGCCAAGCCGACCCATGCGACCAAAGCCGTTGATGCCTAGTTTTATCGTCATAATTTTTTACCCTGTAATTATTATTCAAATTTCGGAGTTCAAATCTATCGTTACGCAGAGGAACACGGAGATATTCGCAGAGAGCCACAGAGATTGCAAAAAAGAAGGAAACAATTTACATTTCCTTAGTTTGCACATTTCCTTCGTTTGATACTTTTATATGTTAACTCCGTGGTTCTCTGCGAAAAACTCTGCGACTCTCTGCGTTACTTAAACTGAATGACTGGAATCAGTGTTTCTATGCTGTTTTTGAACTCCGAAACTTGAGTTATTAGATTAAATTATGAGCAACAGCCACCGCTACTTTTTTCAGTGTTACC
>JALVDQ010000288.1 GCA_027008885.1 Thiotrichaceae bacterium
TTGCCGATACGGTGTGATTTTTTGAACAATTCACTCAACCCGACAAAATAACCTTGCTTTTTGGCAAGTGAAATTATCAGAAATTGTATTTTATTTATGCTTTTGACCGATTCTCCGTACTTATCGTAAAATTTAAAGACTTTGGTATGAAGCTCGTTCAGTTTCTTTACTTGAAAATGATTAGTGTATTCTAATTGCATAACATCATCCTCAGCCAAGGAAGTTTTGCTTAATTTGTTAGCAGATTTGAATGCTTGCGATCCAGCTTGTAACTCCAGGGTAATCCAGCATTCTTCCAGCCATTCACGACTCGTTTTCCCTTGTTTTCTCCTTTTGTTGCCTTATCACCTTCAAAACCATCAACGACTGTATAAAGTTTTGAATAATTATGTGATGAAAGCAGGTTGGCGGCTTTTGCGCTACGGGAACCTGAACGACAAAGCAAAATAATGGGCGTATCTTTAGTTAGTTTTCTGGCATGTATCAGGGCATCAAATTGGGACACAAAATCTGGGTTAAATACTTTTTTATATTTGCCTTTGCGTTCATCCCAATGTGTATAATCAAGCGTAAGCAGTGGAATGTTTTTATCCATATTCACAGGAGAACCCACAAAAACAAGTTCTGCCGGGGTTCGCACATCAATAAACAGCACCTTGTCACCCAGCTTTTCTTTCATTGCGTAGGCTTCTTTGGCGGTAAGATAAAGACCAGCTTTTGTTTGTTTTTTTGCGTTTTCAGGCTTTTCTGCTGTAAATGCAGGTTGTATAAATGTAAATAATAGTGCTGCAACAAGCAGCAACTCTCTCATAGCTAAGTTAAACATGACTCCTCACTCCTGTAATTTATAAGTTTTATTGTTTAATTCTGAATTGGTGTTTGGTAAGTGATATTTTTTATATTAGTTCCAAAAAATATATACCAGCATCATCAGAACTGATGAAGTGTTGAAAATTTGTGTAAAAAAAGTTCAATATTAGTGTTTTTAGGTAGTAGTAATAAAAGTCAAATGGATTGATAATTATCAAATACAAAAATGCTGGAGGTGATATGGATATCGACATGCTGGCTTTTAGAGAAACACTACATAAAATTCCCTTTGCAGATGGAGCCTGGAGAGAATTGATTAGCTTGATAAAAGTATCTGTAGGTGGACAGGCGGGCATCATGATGATCACGCAAGATACTGATCACGACCTGCTGGAGAGCTACTCGCCCGACTTTGCACTCTCTCCTGAAGTCCGAAATGCTTTTGAGCAGAGCGAATGGATGACAGCTGCTTTGCCTGAAAAATGGAACAAAAATAATCTGAACACGGGGGTTGTTCTGGGAACAGATATTATAGCCCAGGAAAAAATGCGCGAAACTGTATTTTATAATGAGGTTTTGCAATCGCTTGGCTTGGAATACCTAATGGCTGGAGTGATGCTTTTTGGTGATGATTATCGCACTTTGCTCAAATTCTTTCGCAGCAGGGAACAGGGAGATTTTTCGACAAAACATATCGCACGACTCGCGTTGCTATTACCAGAAATTCGACAAATGATGCGCTTCACTGAGCGACTCTATGAACGCATGATTATTGAAACAGCCGAAGCAAAGTCAGGAGCGCCACGAGGGGCTGCTACGATCATTGTTAACAAAAAAGGCGAGATTGCGCATAAAAATGAGGAAGCCGATAATTTGCTCCGCGAAGGAAAAATACTGGATGCTCAACAGAATCACTTATTTGCCACAAACACAATGGATAATAATGCATTAAAACGGGTGGTCAATGCTGCATTAGGTAATACAACAGGTACTCCAGTACAGGGATGCTCCCTACTAGGGAATTTTGCAGATACTGGTATTCACCAATTGCTAGCTCTCCCTGTGCCTTCGCATGAGCCACCCTTTCCCTGGATGGAAGAATTACAGGTAGCAGCAGTGGTGATAATAGACCCCATGCGTAAGGTTGTCGTAGATGCAGAGATTTTAAAAACACTTTACCACATCACTCCAGCAGAAATTAGCCTGGTGAATGCGATGGCAAATGGCATAAAGCCTGTGCAATTTGCGAGTCAAAGCGGGAAGTCAGTCCCAACCGTACAGTCACAGCGACAATCCATTTTCCGAAAAGTCGCGGTCAATAACCAGTTGGAACTAATGACTGTATTGCGGGATTTAACCACATCGTTTGAAAAATAAAAAAATATGTAAAAAAAGGGGGGGATGGGTTTGTATTGAACAGTATTGCTTTCACATTTCATTTCTGGCGGGTAACTCCACTTGAAATTCTCTGGAGAGTTTTTCCCAGTCAAAATAAGGACCCGGATCAGTTTTGCGAGCGGGGGCAATATGCTGATGCCCTGTGATGGCTTTAGCAGAAAGGTGTGGATAGTGTGCTATCAGGGTTCGTAAAACATCAAATAAAACGTCATACTGCTTTTTTGTAAAAGGTTCAAAGTCAGTACCTTCCAGTTCAATTCCAATGGAAAAATCATTACAGGACTCGCGTCCTGAGAATCTGGAAATACCTGCGTGCCAGG
>JALVDQ010000289.1 GCA_027008885.1 Thiotrichaceae bacterium
TGAAGGAAAACGCCTTGAAACAATCCCGCTTGATATCAACAAGGATAATGAGTTTACTGACGCTGACAATGTTACCTATGAAAACAGCAAGGCGATTATTTCAGGCGTACAGGATGTCGCATTGGGGGTCGTTTATAGTACCCCCACAGTGATCAGCCATGATAATCAAACAGAAGGCAAATATCTTACCGGCTCCGGTGGTAGCGTCGGTATGTTCAAGGAATCAGCAAGCAATTTTTCTGGAAGAATGTCCTGGCGACAAATTCGTTAAGTATTTTTCCTAAACATAAAAACCACAGTCATAAGAAAAATAATAATGAAACAACATCAGGGATTTACCTTAATCGAACTCATCATCACTATTGCCATAGCAGGGATATTAACCTCTATGGCAGTGCCAAACTTTAGTAAACTGATGCAAAAAAACAAAATGACGTCTTTGCATAACGAGTTATTGTCTTCATTAAGCTTAACTCGTAACCTGGCTATAAGCCGGGGTTCTTTTGCGACGCTTTGCAAGTCTAACCCGGCGGGTACTGACTGTAGCTCTTCAGCCTCATGGAATGATGGCTGGATCGTCTTTTCTGATAAAAATAATGATGGAACGGTAGATAGCGGAGAAGACATTATCGCAGTGAATAATAATTTACCCAAAGGAGTCACAATCAGCTATGCCAAAAACAGGGTGACTTATGGTGCTCAGGGTTACGCACAGGGTTATAGCGGCACATTTACTTTTTGTGATCAACGTGCGAGTGGCGAAGAAAAAAAAGGTATGGTTATTTCTAATAATGGTCATATCAGGGTAGCCACTTCTGCAACAGAACTGGGGGAATGTCAAAATTAACATGAACAGAGGATTACATAAAAACAAGGGCTTTACCCTGATCGAAATACTCGTTGCCCTTTTGATTTTAACGATTGGTTTACTCGGGATTGGCGGCTTGCAAACAAAGGCACAGCAATATGGGCGTTATTCCTATTTAAGTACCCAGGCAACTGTTTTTGGGCATGACATTTTGGAAAGAGCCAGAGCAAACCCAAAAGGTCTTCTTTCGGGTTTTTACAACAAGCCGAACAACCAGCAACATGCAAGTTGCTATAGCCTGACAGGTTGCAGTGTTCAGGAAATGGCAGAAAATGATATGTATGAATGGCATACAAAAATTACCAGCACGCTACCTGGAGGAGGCTCTGTGATTTGTCTTGATTCAACCCCGAATGATGGCACGCCGGCAGAAACAGCCTGTGATGGACTGGGTTTAATCTATGCCGCCAAAGTTTGGTGGAAGCTGCCTGATGGTACAGATCAACGTGTAGTAATAACAACAGCTTTGTAAAAAGATAAAGTAAATAATAATGAAACCAGTAAAAAATAAACAGATCGGTCTGAGTTTAATTGAATTGCTGATATCCATGCTTCTTGGGGCAATTATACTGATTGGCGTCATTCAGGTTTTTGCCAGCACAAAAAATTCCACCCGACAGTTACAGGCTGATGCAGAGATACAGGAAAATGCGCGTTTTGCCTTTTCAGTCATCACCTCGATTGTTCAGGAAGCAGGCAATTTTGGATGTCAGGCTGCAAATAACCTCTCAACTATTTCCCTGCTAAATACGACAGACAATACATTTAGACCAGCCCGCGTCATTGAAGGCTGGGAAGCAGACGGAACCGCACATGGTGATAGCTATTCACCCAATGTAGGCTCAGATGTAGTCAATATCAGCTCAAGCCACTGGAGCTCATCCAATAATGCCAAAAAAGACCCGAATACCTACGCAAAGCAACATTCGGATATATTCAAGATATGGTACACAAAGAGAAAAAGAACGGCACTTACCTCTATTGCAGGAAATGTACTAAAGTTTTCTGCGATAGACCTTAAACCGGGCGATATCTTATCTGTAAACGATTGCCAAAATCTAATATTCGCACAAACCTGTGGATGTGAAGATAATGACTGCGATGGAGATGATACGGAAGCTGATATAGACCCTTCATCATGCAGCACCCCCGGCAATAAAGCCTATAACCTGTCTAATCTGAATATACCAACAACAGAGGTTTCTGTTCTGGATGCCGCATTATTTTTTGTGGGAAAACGTGATGATAATGCTGAAAACATTCCTTCCTTGTTTGTTAGACATCTTGGTGCTGATGCAACACTCACAGCAAAAGAAGAAATACTGGAAGGCGTGGAAAGCATGCAGGTACTCTATGGTGAAGATACCAGTGGTGATAAATCGCCCAATTATTATGTCAACGCCAATCAGGTAAACAACTGGAATCATGTGGTCAGCCTGAAAATAAGCCTGCTTTTGCGTTCCCGTAAAAATAATATTTTTAATAATGCACAAACCTTAAAGTTTAATGGAGCCAACCTGAATATAGCTTCTTCTGACCACTATCTGCGCCGGGTCTTTACATCCGTTATTTCTTTAAGAAATCGCAATATTGGTTATTAGCACTGATTATTAAAGGATGAGAGATACAAAATGAAATTACAACAAAAACAATCCGGTACTGTTTTGATTATGGGAATTGTGATGTTACTCATTCTGTCTGTGATTATATTGGCTGGAAGCAAAACCACCATGCTACAGCAAAAGATGAGTAATAACTTTAAAGATAAGGAATACGCATTTCAGGCAGCAGAAGCCGCCATCAGGACAGGAGAGAAATTTCTGAGAAATGCAACTGTAGCGGAGCTCAGGAACCTCACATTTGATGGGACAAATGGATATTACGGCTATGATATTGATAGAGCCGTCAAGGAAGAATCTGACTGGTCAGATCTTCACGCGCTTGATTCCGAGCATGGTTTGTATCAGGTAATTGGCACGCCGAAATATATTATTGAAAAAATTGTCGGCGTTCAGCCTCCAGGTGGATCACTGCAAGCTCCGCAGGCAAAAGACTCAAGTTATTACCGGATCACGGCAAAAGCAAAAGGTGGCACAGACGGTTCTCTGGTTGTATTGCAAACCATTTATAAAAAATAAGCGAGTCCTTGATCAGAATCACTGCAAGGCATCAAGTGCTGCTTTATGTAGCCGGGGGTTCGCCGTTGCCAGAATCTGGTCTTTGGTTTCCAGGCTAATTGCCTTTCCAGACCAGTCGGAGATAACACCTCCGGCACCTTCTACAACCGGAGCAACCGCCATAAAATCATAGGGTTTTAAATCTGCCTCAACGATAACATCAGTAAACCCTGAAGCAAGCAGTCCATAAGCCAGGCAATCCGCACCAAAAATGCTAAATTTACATTGATCGGCGAGTGCATGATAACGAAGCATTGTGTCTTCATTAAACATCCTGGGCGTAGTGGTATAGGCTGTTGCCTCAGCAAGCCGGAGGTTGTTCTGGTTGGCTTGAACGGGGCTGCCATTATAAGTCGTCTGCTTGCCCTTGATGCCTATCCAGCGATCATCCAGCGCAGGCAAGTCAACCAGACCAAATTGTGGCTTTCCCTTGTAACATAAGCCTATTAGTGTACCAAAGGTTGGCTTTCCCGTTGAGAAGCTGGCGGTGCCGTCGATTGGATCAACAACCCAGGTCCAGTTTTTGTCAATTTCTCTTTGACCCGTTTCTTCTCCATAAAAACCATACTCGGGAAATGCACTTTCTATTATTTCACGAATAAGATGCTCGGCTTCCCTGTCGGCAACAGTAACAGGTGAATCATCCAGTTTTTGAACAATTTCCAGTGGCTGACGAAAATACTTCAAGGTGATTTCCCGTGCTGCATCAGCTGCCTGAACAGCAACGCTGATGTGTGCATTGGTTACTTTATTATTCATTCGTATTATTCATCGCTGTTGTTTGTTAGTGCTCTGCAAAATATATCAAAAACAGGGGGGATGGGTATTTATTTGTTATTGCTCTAATTCCCTACCAGGCATTTGCCTCTATTGATTCCAGATACGCATTGTGCGCTTGCAGTTCATCTTTATTCGCCTTTATCACGGGCAGGGGAAGGCGTTCCGCAGTAATCTTGCGAAAGCTGCCTGAGGCATTCATGCCACTTTCTGATGCAGCTTCATCACCCAGTAACAAATCAGTCTGCCCGCCAGTCATAGCCAGATAGACATCAGCAAGGATTTCCGAGTCCAGCAATGCGCCATGCAACTGGCGATGCTCGTTCTTTATATCATAGCGTTTACACAGTGCGTCCAGTGAATTTCGCTGACCAGGGTGCAGTTGTCGCGCCAGCACCAGGCTGTCACTAATTTCGCAATAGTCTTGCAGCTTTTTTGTATTACCAAGAAGAGAAAATTCATAATTAATAAAGGCAACATCAAACGGCGCATTATGAATAATCAGTTCGGCAGCGTTGATATAGTCAATAAAATCGCCAACAATATCCTCAAAATAGGGTTTGTCCGCCAGAAATTCACTGGTAATGCCGTGAACCTTTAAGGCGCCTTCTTCACTCTCACGATCTACCTTTATGTACTGGTGATAATTATTACCCGTCAGCTTGCGATCAATCATCTCGACACAACCGATTTCAATGATGCGGTTGCCGTCGCGTATTTCCAGACCCGTTGTCTCTGTATCCAGAAAAATTTGTCTTAGCATTTAGTCATTTCCCCGCCTTGCATCCATCGCTTTGTTCGCCAGTTCATCAGCGCGCTCATTACCTTTATTGCCACTATGACCTTTGACCCAGTGCCATGCTACTTTATGTTTTCCGGTGACTTCATCCAGGCGCTGCCATAAATCCTTATTTTTGACCGGCTTGTTGGCTGCTGTCTTCCAGCCCCTTTTTTTCCAGCCTGCAAGCCATTGGGTTATTCCCTGGCGTACATAGTTAGAATCCGTGGTAAGCTTGACCTGGCTGGGACGATTCAGGATTTCCAGGGCGCGAATGGCTGCCATTAGTTCCATGCGGTTATTTGTGGTTTCTTCTTCATAACCGTAGAGTTCCTTTTTGTGCTTGCCATAGCGCAAAACGGCTCCCCAGCCACCTGGTCCCGGATTACCCCGGCAGCCGCCATCAGTATATATTTCTACTTTACGAGTAGTCATCAGTTAGAGTAGTTCTGTCTGCGAATTTTTTGCGCGGTGCGGTTTAATACCACCTTGCCGCCGATCAATACCGCGGGGGCTTCCCAGATAGGCTTGTGCGGGCGCATCGCAACAACCTGCTTTTTCACATGAAACAGGTACATATTGCCCAAAAATGGCGCTGCCAGCCCGCCCCAGCGTTCCAGCCATCTGAGTCGCTCAAACAGCTTTTTATTATTTGTGCCAAGACGCATTCCCATATAATGCACATCCAGCACCTCAAAACCCAGCAAGGAAAACCAGTCACGCACCCTGGGCACACTGCGCATCATATATACATTATTTTTTCGGGCAAAGCCTGAACGAATCAGGCGCGCAAGACGGGAAACCGAAAAGGGATTAAAGCCAATCAGGATACAATGCCCTTCAGGAACCAGTACCCGGTCAATTTCACGCAAAACCTGATGTGGATCTTCAGATAACTCAAGCACATGACTGGCAACCACGAGGTCAATATTATCAGTCGCAACAGGCAATTGTTCTATAGATGAAATAAGCGAAGTTTTAGGTTTTTTATTATTTTTAGCCTGGGTATCTTGCAGTTCAAGCACCGATTTATCAGAAACAATCGAAAAATCGGCGGCTATCCGGCTTGAGTGAAGCAAATCATGTTCGCCACTCAATGCACCGATCTGGATTGCGTAATAACCAAATATTTCAGTCATAATATCTGTGCAAATATCATCCACACGCTTTAGCGCAGCCTTGCCCGACAAGGTTTGATACCAGTTTGAGCAATACTTCAACATTTCGCTTTTACTTTTCATAATTCAGTACAATTGCCTCATAATCTGATCGTCTTGCCTTTGTCAACATTATAACGTATTATTTGATCACAATTAAACCTTCTCTATATAATAAAAATAGACTATATTAAAAATACTTACATTATTTTTTTTAGAAACGACACAAGGTTTGGGGAGTTTGGGGATCATGTCAAATAAAACATCGCTAAAAGCAGCCTTATCTATTGCTGCGTCAATTTTAATATCATCGAGTATCAGTGTAACTGCCTATGCGCAATCAGACGATGCTGAAATTATTAGTATTGCCGCTCAGCTTGGTCTTTTGCGAAAGGTGCCAGAACGGGAGCTGCCAGATCAAAACTTTCAACAAGCACCTGTCCGTCAGGCAGTATACCGACCTGCTGCAGTGCGCAGAAATTTCAGAAACCCGTATGAAGCACGTCGCATACAGATACTCAGACAAAACCAGGCACGCAGAAAAGCACATCTGCAACGCCTCCAGCAACAGCGACTACAGCTCATCAATGCGCGCAGAAACGCGCGTAGGGCGGCACAGGGATACCGCGGTGCATCCGGTTTCATCTGGGGACGCATTTTTCAGGGTTACAGAATCCGTAACTATAATTACCAGCCACTGGTTAGACAATTTATTAACCAGTTTGCACACAACCCGCAAAAAATCCAGCGCATAACCGAGCGCTCTTCTGACTATTTATACCTTGTAGTGACCGAGTTAAATCGCCGTGGTATGCCCACAGAACTTGCCTATCTTCCCTTTGTTGAAAGCTCTTACCGTAATTCAGCCTACTCACATGCAGGTGCCGCAGGCATGTGGCAATTTATCCCGTCAACCGGACGGCGCTTTGGCTTAATGCAAACACGCAGTTATGACGCACGCCTTGATCCGCACAAAGCAACCCAGGCAGCGCTCAATTATTTGCAAAAGCTGAATCGTGAGTTCAGGGGCGACTGGTTACTCACTCTCGCTGCTTATAATGCGGGTGAGCGCCGTGTTCATCTCGCAATTGAAGCAAATATAGAACAAGGTCTGCCCACAGATTTCTGGCACCTTGATCTTCCCAGAGAAACAAAACAATATGTACCTCGACTGCTGGCTTACAAGGAAATCCTGAGCCATCCGGGAGCCTATGGCCTCAGATTAAGAGGCATTCCGAATGCTCCTGCCCTCGCAAGAATACATGTAAACAAGCCGGTAGATCTGAGAAAAGCCGCTGCCTATGCGGGAATCCCTGCGGAGAGACTCCTGACACTTAACTCCGGTTTCCTGCATGGCATTACCACACCCATGTTTTCTAACGGCATTATTCTGCCGCGAAGCCATGCAAACGTGTTAAACCAGATTATTCGTGATCTTCCCCCTGCACCCGATGTGCATCGCAAATACGCCTATCGCAAGTCAAGCCGACGTGGACGCTATGTACGCTACAGGGTAAAGCCGGGTGACAACCTTTACCGCATAGCCAGAAAGCATGGAACAACCGTAAGAAAAATCAAACGTCTTAACAAGATTAACGGAAACAGGATTAAACCTGGCATCAGTTTAATCATTGCAAAAAGCAGACGTTCGAGAAAAAGCTATTCCTGAATCAGAAAAGACCAGGTTTTGTATGTCGGGTTAGCGTAACCCGACATACAACTCCCTGGCGCTTTGCTGGATTACGCTTGGTTGCGAAACAGAAGCAAAATGAATCAACCAAAAAAACAAAAACAGACACTTCGTCAAATCTTAAGAAAAAAAAGAAGTCTTTTAAGCAACACCGAACTGCAACAAAAATCCCGTCAAATCTGCAAGCAAATTATTGACTCGGAGCTGTTTAAATCAGCCCGAAACGTAGGCTTTTACCATGCCGTAGGAGGTGAAGCAGACCCGTCCTGTCTGTGCCAGACGCATCAGAACAAGCAGTTCTTCCTGCCAGTCCTTAGCGCAAGGGGCACAACTGACAAACCAGATAGCTTGCTGTTTTGTCCAATATCAGCAAACACCCAATATCAGCATAACCGCTTTAAAATACCTGAACCCGTTTACACCCCGGATCAGCTAATCACAGCAGATGAGCTGGATTTGCTCATTATGCCTCTGGTGGGTTTTGACAAGAATGGCAATCGCCTTGGCATGGGCGGCGGTTTTTATGATCGCAGCCTTGCATTCAAGCAAAACCAGACAAACAGCAAGCCCGCACTCTTAGGCTTTGCCTATGATTTTCAGGAGCTTGAACAATTAAACAGCGAACCCTGGGATATCAGACTCGAATGGATAGCAACAGAAAGTGTTTTGTTTAAATGCAGGGCTTGAGCGCACAAAATGTATAAAAAAAGGGGGGGATGGGTTATATTTCCTGTTTTCAGGATACGTCACAGGTCAAAATGAAAGTAACCCTAGCTAATCCCCGAGGTTTTTGTGCAGGCGTTGATCGAGCCATTGAAATCGTGAATCGTGCCATTGATTTGCTCGGTGCGCCTATCTATGTTCGCCATGAGGTAGTGCATAACCGTTTTGTGGTCAACAACCTTAAAAACAAAGGTGCAATCTTTGTCAACGAGCTGGATGAAGTACCCGATGGTGAAACGGTTATTTTTAGTGCTCACGGAGTCTCACGGGCAGTACAGAACAAAGCCAGAGAGCGCGACCTGAAAGTATTTGATGCAACCTGCCCGCTGGTCACCAAAGTACACATGGAAGTTCTGCGTTACAGCAGGGAAGGACGCGAAACCATACTTATCGGTCACAAGGGACATCCCGAAGTCGAGGGAACCATGGGGCAGTACGATAAAAGCTTTGGCGGCAATATTTATCGTGTGGATTCAACCGCTGAAGTTGAAAAGCTAAAAATCAAAAATCCAGACAAATTAAGTTTTGTCACTCAAACCACACTCTCTATTGATGATACCGCGATTATCATTGACAAGTTACGGCAACGTTTTCCTGAGATAAAAGGTCCCAAAAAGAATGATATTTGCTATGCCACGCAAAATCGCCAGGACGCACTGAAGAAACTCGCTGCACAATCCGACATCGTTCTGGTAGTAGGCTCACCCAATAGCTCAAATTCAAATCGCCTGCGTGAACTTTCCGAAAAAATGGGAACACCCGCCTATTTGATTGATGATGCCAATGACATCAGAAAAGAATGGTTTTCAACAAATGAC
Source organism: Thiotrichaceae bacterium (assembly GCA_027008885.1). Lineage (GTDB taxonomy): Bacteria > Pseudomonadota > Gammaproteobacteria > Thiotrichales > Thiotrichaceae > Cocleimonas. The sequence goes on from JALVDQ010000289.1 coordinate 8,989, forward strand.
AAAATTGGCGTGACCGCGGGCGCGTCTGCACCAGAAGTTCTTGTCGAAGAAGTGAATAAAAAACTCACTACGCTGGGAGCAACTGTACTGCCCGACGATCAGGGCATTGTGGAAAATGTTTTTTTCGTACTGCCCAAAGAATTAAGGGATAAGGATACTGGCTAATCCAGAAACTCGAGTGCTTCTTCTAATAAGTGGGGTCAGTGTACTTTTCCAGAGTATTCCATGCCTGACAATCATTGCACTGACCATTCCATTTGGAGTGAGCTTAAAAGGACACCCATAATTAAACTAATTATTTATGGATGTCCTAAACTTGCCTGCCCTCCTACATCATAGTTTTTTCTCTTTATCTTCTCTTGACCTTGCTTGAACAATTATATCATTCCACTTGTCAGGGTTGTTATATATTACTTTCATTTCTTCAATAGTTAAGTTAATTGGCATGGTTCAAAAACCGCCCTTTTTAGGTAACACAGGCGCAAGAATACCGTCCTCAATATTGTGAAGAAAAATCAAAAAAACGTAAAAGATAGTAACGCTATTTTAGTGAGTAATCAGCTTTAT
>JALVDQ010000290.1 GCA_027008885.1 Thiotrichaceae bacterium
CAGATGATCCTGAATATCAATGCCCTTCTTGATCTGAAAAAACTGCCTGAGAATTATAAATCTGGAATGCCTGTAACTTATTCAATAGCTAATCCCTACAAAAACGGATTCACCACCTCAACCCCCGTCGGCTCAAAATGACTAATATTCCTGGTCACAACAATCATTCCATGCTCTAAAGCGGTTGCGGCTATCATTAAGTCGGCATCGGCTCGTCCTAGTTCACCACAAAGTCGTCCCCATCGTTTTGCTATTGGTGTGGAAAAGGGGAGGATTTTGTTTGAATAGAGTTTAACTATATTTTCTAGCCAGAGGCTTAGGTCACGAGAGAATTCAGGATTGATGCGTTCTTGTTTTACAATACCGTTTTCTATTTCGCCAATGGTGATAGCACTGAGAAACAGATCATCTGACGGGATCGAATGAAACCATTGTTCTACTTGTTTGTCTCGCTGCTTTCTGCGTAACTCTGAGATTATCATGGTGTCCAACAAATACGGCATTACAGAATATTCCTTGGTTCTATATTTAAGCGATCAATTTCACCGTCACCGGTTGGTATATTTAATAAATACTCAGTAAACGATGGTTGCTGTATTTTTGAAAATTTCTGATATTTAGCAAATTCTTCCATTGATAATACAACGGCAGCAGGCACACCTCGACGGGTAACAATCTGTGGATCACCCGCTCCTGCCGCATTGACAACTTCACTAAATTTATTCTTTGCATCTTGCAATGCCCATTTTTTTGTTTGCATAGCACATCTCATCCAGCTAGATTAACAGTCTAGCTTGTATATTAGATAAATTTACTAATAAACACAAACACCCCAAATACTTCAGGTGGCTTTAAATCGGATAGTTAGGGAGAGCACTAGAGCACTTGCCTGATGTATTTTTTGCCACAAAGAAGTATAATGAGGGTTTAGGAGCTTGTTCGAGAATCCTGATTTCTCCGCAGCTCACAGCAAAAAAGGCTGCCCGGCATGATTGATCAAACGCTGTCTAATAATCTAAATACACTAAAAAAAATTGAGTTGTTTTTTGGTTTGTCAGATAAGGCTTTGCTTGAGCTATGCCATTTGATGAAGGAAGTTACTTTCAAAAAAAATTCGCTGATTATTACCCAGGGCGAAAACACACGCAGCCTGTTTATTATTTTTAGTGGAAGGCTAAAAGTTTTTGCCAATAACGAAAATGGCGATCAAACCATCTTTACCTTTATGGCTGCTGGCGATTTTTTTGGCGAGCTGAGTTTACTTGATGACGCACCGCGTTCAGCTTCGGTGGTTGCGGTAGAAGACTGCATACTGTTTCGCTTGAGTCACCATAATTTTAAAATCTTTCTGGATAATCATCCTGAAGTCTGTCCACCATTATTTAAAGCCCTGACAACACGTATTCGGCAAATGGATGAAACCATCTGCAATCTCACCTCACGAGATATTTACGGCAGGCTGGTTAAAATTCTTTACGATGAGGCAGCAGACAACGGGGTCAGGTCTTTACTTTTGCATATTCTTGTCTCTTAATAAAAGCTATAGTAATTTACTAGAAACTCAAAAATAAAGACCTGACCCCGTTACCCCGTTCTTGCTTATCATGGAAACCGTGCTATCATGTTTAAATGATTGTATCGTTTAAAGATAAAGCGACAGAAGATATTTTTAATGGGGTAAATTCCAAACAAGCAAGAAAAGCTTGTCCTCAAACTCTATGGAGGGTTGCATCGAGAAAACTTGATCAACTTGATTCTGTTCAAAGTTTAGAGGAATTAAAAGTACCTCCGGGAAATAGGCTTGAATTATTATCTGGAAATAGAGAAGGCTCATACAGTATCCGAATCAATGAGCAATATCGTGCCTGTTTTTCATGGGAGGATTTAGGTCCTGCTAATGTCGAAATAACTGATTACCATTGAGGTTTAAAATATGAGAATTCCAACTAATAGAGAACCAACTCACCCAGGAGAGATGCTTCGTGAAGAATTTTTACTTCCTATGAATATAACTCAAAGAGAGTTAGCTGATGCAATCCATGTGCCTTATCAAAGAATAAATGAATTGGTTAATAAAAAGCGTGGAGTAACTCCAAGTACAGCACTTCGTCTAAGTAAGTTTTTTGGTGTTTCTCCAGATTTTTGGCTTAATTTACAAATGAGGTCTGAACTTTACAAAGCCCAGAATGTTGAGCAAAAAGATTTAGAGTCTATTCAGGATTATCAACAAATTCATAAAATGGCATAACAAGGCATTACACTTTAACCAACAACTTAGGGCTTCTTTTGTGCATTCGCTCTGCTTATTTTGCACAAAAGCTTCCCTAAGTTGTTGGCATTTGAATGCGGTATTAATTCTATGCAGCCGTTATCTTCATCCTGAACGACGGTTTTTTGGCATGGTTCAAAAACCGCCCTTTTTAGGTAACACAGGCGCAAGAATACCGTCCTCAATATTGTGAAGAAAAATCAAAAAAACGTAAAAGATAGTAACGCTATTTTAGTGAGTAATCAGCTTTAT
>JALVDQ010000291.1 GCA_027008885.1 Thiotrichaceae bacterium
GCAGCCGACACAGCCTTCAAGAATTTCAGGTTTCATTTTTTTCACGCCGTTGTCATTGCTGATTTCAACCAGCTTGATGGCACGCGGCGGACACTGACTTCTATCACCGCCGGGAGGATGCCCTGCATCGCAATCATTGGCTCTAACTTCAATCGGACACAAGCGTACACACAGATCACAAATTTCAAGATCAAATTCCTGATCTGCCAATGGCACAGCATTCCAGCGATCTATTTTTTCAAAGCGTAATACGCCCTTAAAGTTTTCATTACTGCGCGTTTTGCCTTTAAAGCCCTGCCCCTGTACCGCCAGACAAATTTTTGGCTTATCCAGAACCGCCTTGCCCATATTTACCTGCGCAGGGTAATCAACATCATGGGTTAAAGCACCTGTAGGACAGGCGAGAACACACTGCAAACCATCGCAGGAAAAGTCACATGCCTGCTTGCGTGGGTCAATATAAGGAACGCCAATGCCAAAGCCTTCGTCAATATCTGCAAGCTTGATCGCTTCGACGGGACAAACCTGCACACACTGACCGCACTTGATGCAGGCAGACAAAAATTTATCTTCTGCCAGTGATCCTGGTGGTCTCAGGCGTTTTTTCCATTGAGCAAGCACCGGCACATAGCCAAGCAGGGCTGCGCCTGTAATGCCTGCCGTATATGCCAGTGATCGCAATAGCTGACGACGTTCCCGCTGTTTGCGACTTAAACGTGGCTTTGCTGATTTTGTCGTAGATTTTGCTGGTTTTGCCATAGATAGTACCTGCTATTTTCCAAGCTGCTCTTTTTGTGATTTGAGCAACATTTCGTATGCACTTAATTTTTTTCCGGTTTTGTTCTTTTCCGGTTTGTCACTTGAGTCACCCGTCTTTGAAAAGGAGTCTGCACTGCGATGCGCGGTTTTAATAAATTTACTCATAACGGGCTTTTTATCCCGTACCAGCAAATCAGGTTTTGAAAAAGGCGCAAGCTGCTCCAGAAAATCGAGTGTTTCCAGAATGGGTGAGCCTTTAAAAAACTGTGCCCCGGGTACATCACGCCAGAGTTTATCAGCGTAGGCATAAAGCTCATAAGGCGTATCCCCCTGATTATCCCCATTTTGATCAAAACCTTCGTAATCACTCCAGTAATTACCTTCCCAAACATTGCGGTTTGCCGTTTTACCGCCAGAAACGACAACTTGAGTCAGATTGCCCGCAAACTGGTTATGTTTGAAAATATTACCATGCCAGTCATTCAGAAAACGGATACCAATACCGTTATAGCCAAGCAGATTATCCCTAAACTTATTGGTCGTATCGGGCTGAAAAGGTGAAACATCAATATAAAATCCGGTCGAACAGTATAAAACCACATTATTTTCCAGAGTTAAATCCGAAGTTTCCTTAAAGCCGATACCCATTCCGGTTGGACCTGCGGCATGGGCGATGTAGTTATTTTTTAATACCACACTATCACTATACATGAGGAAGATGCCCACCGCATTGTTATAGTATTTATTGCTTTCAACCAGATTATAGCGAGAATACATAAAATGCAGTGAATAACGGCTATCCCGCCCTGTATTGCCCTTGATGATATTGTCAGCCGAATACCAGACCACCATATCCCTGACATTGAAGGTAATATTGTCAATAATTTTATTTTTAAAACTGTACCAGAGGCGTACTGAATCACCTTTCTGTCCCAGTTCAAAGCGATCCAGCGAGCTAATTGTATTGCGTTTTACGACATTATTGCTGGATTGCTGCAAGTCAACACCAAACAGGCAGTCATCCATGACATTGTCTTTAATAACATTGTAATTGCCACGAACTTGTACCGCCGAGTCAATATCGTTTGCAGATTCACCTGAATGGGTCAGGTGCAGGTTTTGCAAGGTCGCACCATTGGTTTTCAGCAAAACCACTGTTCCCTTGCCACCGCCATCAATGGTAACGCCATTTTTACCGTCAATGATCAAAGGCTTGTCAATTACAACGGGACCCGCATAAGTTCCGGCAGGTGGAGTAATAGTCGCGCCTTCTTTGGCTTCGTCAATGAATTTCTGAAAAGGGGGATAAGCGGGTTTTGTATTTATTTCTGCTGCAATAACATGGTTGACAGAAATACCCAGGATTACAAATAAACCAAGCGTCAATATGCCAGGCAAACTTTTAAGCAAAGTCGCTGAAAGCGTATCAAAAAGCATATTTTTAAATGTAACTGCCTGGGGTTTTGTATACAACTCGGTTACCTGTAAATAGCCTTTAATTTATACTCTGTACTGCTTGGGGTTAAGCCTGTTGATTTACCCAATGCGGCAGGCTGGATTAGCCATAGCGTAATCCAGCATAGTTCCAATTTTCCGGATTACGCTTGGGCTAAGCCGACCTACAAAGGGTATTAATCATTCTCTTTTGCATTCTCTTTCAAGTATTTGCGACGTATAAGTGCTGCCAGAGCCAGCATGACTGACATTACCAGCATCATAAAGAAGCCAATCGCCGGATAAGAATGAGTGGTAAACTGCGCCACTTTACCCAGTCCAAACACGGTTGGCATAAAGGGCTTAACGGTAAATGCCCCCATTTGATTCAGTGTATGACCATACCAGTATAACCAGCCCGAATACTCAATTACAAAGAACAGCGGCAACGCCATTGGTACAAAGACCATTAACCAGTAAAGCGGCTTGATGCCTTTCCATACGCCGTAAATCAACAACAGCATTGCAGCAATAATGCCAAAGTAAACGATATCGGCAACCATGCCCATTGTTTTTACCATCGGCTTGATTTCAGCGGGGTTGTTAAAATAACGCCCCAGATTTTTCTGATAATGCCATGACATCATCTGGCGCAAACTGCCATTCCATTTCTGGCGTTCTGCTTCACTGTGTTTTGCCTGATCAGCATCAAAGATGCTTCTTAAATGGGCGATATTTTCAAGCTTGGGAGAGTTAGCTTTTGGTTTTTCAGTGCTTGCAGAAGCTGTTGTAGCAGACTCGTTTTCATCATCGTCTTCTATTTCCTTGCCAGCCAGAGAGTTTTTCAGTTTTTTAAGGCTTTTTGTTCCTGCCTTGCGTACATCTGCCAGTGCAATACTGCCACCTTCTTTTTCAGTATCCTGATCCATTGAGGTAACCAGCGCATAAATATACCCTGCGTTTTGATAGTTTAGACCATCTTTTCCCCACCATGCCATGCTCATCCAGACTGCGATCGCAGAAAAGCCAATAGCTACAATTGCCAGACGAAGTTTTGGACGAGTACACATAAAGCCCAGCAACATCACCGCCAGAAAGCTAACCAGAAAAGGTGAAAAAGCACGCTCAATCACACCACCTGCGGCAATTGGATACATGCCAACATAGTGGTTAATGGTATCCATTTCATGCACACAATCGAGTGCTTCTGATTCTTGGAGTTCGGCTTTATTAACCTTTTTACAACCGTTAAACACGCCATTCATGTGGAAATTAATGCGCACACCATCGGGAAAGGCTTCTTTGGGGTAATTGGGCGCGGTTAATGCTACCCACCAAACAGGGGAATAATAAATCGCAACCAGAAGAACAACTGAAGCCAAAACCAGCAGGCTTGAGATAATTCCACGTTTACTTTTTGTTTTGCTTACTGCTTCTGTCATATTTGCCACACATAAAGTTAAATCAATTCGGAATATCTGAATATACTAATATTTACAGACCTAAAAAAATGACATTACTCAATACTTAGCCCGGAGATAATAATTTGTGAATTTTCCGGGTTAGAGATGGCGCAACAATAAAAAAGTATTCAGTAACATCATTTGGTGGTATTGAACCTGTACTACAATTCTGCCGGATTAGCCAAGGCTAACCCGGCATGTAAATATATTAATCGTAATCAGGATTTAACCAGTCCTTTGACGGAGCCAGTTCTTCTTTTGGCACCGGGATACGGGAAACATAGTTGATCACCATTTCCATATCTTTATCGGAGAATCCGTTGATTTGTTTCACCATATCAGGGTTGGCATTACGACGCTTGCCATCACGAATCCATTTAAATTGGCGGAGCATATACTTATAGTGTTGTCCCTGAATTCTGGGGTAGAACTTCTTGGGATCACCGCGACCTTCATCGCCATGACACTTGGTACAGTTTTCTTTATATAACTTTGCACCCTGCTCATACTCTGGTGTGCCTTTTTCCCACTTACCTTTACCATTATCAGGGTTCATCGGTAACTTTGAAATATAGGCGGTTACATCTGCCATTGCCTGTGTTCCACCAATAGACTCAGGTAATGCAAATGGATACATGGTTGGGTTATCGCGGTTTTTACTGCGGATATCAGCAAGCTGCTTAATTAAAACCGACTGGTGCTGACCGGCTAGTTGCGGGAATGTTCCATCTTTTTGTCCCCAACCTTCGGTCAGGTGACAGCCCGCACAAACCTCAAACACCTCAATACCATTCTCATGGTCAGGCTTTAGATGCAGCGCTTCCTCACGCTCGCCACCTTCTGTCATCCAAACCTTTTCTTTTGAGCCATCATGCAGTTTTCCTGCATGTACCGGATCGGATTTCTGTGTTGTTGAAGCTGAAGCCGCCGCTGTATTGGCTGCAGCTGCTGCTGTATTGGCTGCAGCCTGTTCTTTGGTTGGTGCTTTGGAAACAGCACGACCTGGCTTAAATGGCAGTGACGACAAATAAGTGGCAATTGCTTCAATTTCAGCATCTGAGACTAAATGCATAACACCTTTCATGGCAGCAGTCTGACCATTATTGCGTGCGCCACTTTTAATATCTTTAATTTGTTGCATTAGATATTCTTTTGATTGCCCGGCAATCGAGGGATACCCTTTTACAACGGGCGTATTAGCGTCCTTTCCATGACAGGAATGGCAGGTTTTTTCAGTAAATAACTTTGCGCCATCAAGTTCGGCAGCAAAAGCCATATTAAATGAGGTCATTCCCAGTGTTGCAACAAGCACCCCGGGAATCGCAGATTTTATTAGTTTAGACACATTGTCTCCTTATTTAAATTGGTATGAATCACTTTATAAATGTAGAGTACATCCTGGAAAGTTCAGTCAACATTGACTCAAATCAAGTTTAAAAAACAAATATAAAAACCAGTAAATTACTATACAAAATAAATACTTACGATTGTATCTTTTTAAGCTCAAATTTAATAACCGTAATTAAAAAATGGGAATTAATTCAATCATAAAAAAAGGGACGAATCACGTCCCTTTTTTTAGTTCAAAACTAAGTAAAAAAACCTAAGTAGAATTACTTAATCTTTTTGGCACCATGCTCCTCAAGGAAGGTCTTGGCACGCAAGCCCAAGTCAGCAGTCTTAACCTGATACTGCCACCACTGGTTCGCCCAGCCCATTGCCTTGTTCCAGTCTTTCTTCTCTGCAAAGTCTGCCGCTTTCTTCTTGGCATCTTCTGCGAAGCCTAACTGGTCAGTCGCATCTTCAACCAGAGCTACTACCGTTGGGAAATCCTTGTAGTTATGGCTGGTGATAAAGGCTACAACATTGTCAATGACCTTTTGAGTCTCAATATTGGTTTTAACCTGCTTGTCGTAATCCTCTTTGGTATAAGCCTGACCTTCGGAAGTGATCTCTCCACCACCTTTATAGCCTTTTGGCTGTACCAACAAGTATCCCTGCATCTCCAGGTGAAGTGCGGAACAGAACTCAGTACAGTAGTAAGGATAAACACCTGGCTTGTCAGCAACAAAGGTAGCTGATGCAGTCTTGCCTGGCTCTATTGAAAGCTGTACATTCTGACCATACATCGCAAAACCATGTACTTCGTCTTCTGCACGCTCAAGGTTAGTCAGGTGAATTGAAACAGTATCACCTTCTGTCACTTCGATAGTCTCAGGAGTGATGTGAGAACGTATGGTAGTACCATAAACATCTACACGACACTTGCCTGCATCATCACAGTTACGCACAATCTTTTCACGACCTGCACGTGTTTTCCATTTGGAGCGCTTGTCGGTACGTGAGTTAGTACCTGACTTGTAGCGAACAGCTGGCTTCAACTTGGAAGCTTTAATCGCTGCAACATAGTGAGGCTCGCCCAATGGAATTGGCATATCGTACAAGAGCTGCATCTTGTCACCACTAATATCAATTAACTGGTGATTTTGTGGATGCAAAGGTCCAACCGGATTGAAGCGGTCAATTGCCAGTTTATTCAAGGCAACCAGATACTTACCCTGTGGAGAAACGGTATCACCTTCCATTGTCATCAAGTGACCAACGTTATAGTGAATAGGCAACTGGTCAAGAACCTTACCTTCACAGTAATCCCACTTGGTAATCATGGAATCAACGTAAATTGAGGTATAAGCGACACATTTTTTGGAATCAAACTGGGTATGAAGTGGTCCAAGACCAACAGCAACAGATTTGTGCAGCACGTCATTGATTGCAATGATGGGAATACCATAAGGGTCTTTTGATTCAAACTTCTTGTCAGCTATCGCTTTCTGGATTTTAGCCCAGTCGTATACCCAGGTATGACTGTCAAGCTTACCACTAACTACGATCTTGTCACCTGTTGGTACGACATCCACACCGTGTGGAGATTTTGGCTCAGGAATCAGGAAGAGCAGATCATTAGCAACTGCCTGTTCCATGGTAATCAGGGTAGAGCCGTTCTTTTTCACACCAATCTTACCAGCGGCGACCAGCTCAGCCGCTTTCTTCCAGTTAGTGACATGCATAAAGTCAGTATCCTTGGAAGAACAACCCGCCTCGTAAGGAGGACGACCCTTCTCGATACCACCAACATAACGCTCTGTACAGAATGAGTTAGTAAAGCCCCAGCCATAAGAGGGTCCTTTACCCGCATCAGATAAATCCTGTGAGTAAGGAGGTAATTCAAAGGTAAATGATTTGTCAGGATTAATGCGCCCTTCTTCGCGGTTAAATTTCCAGTAAGTTAAACCACCACGAAAATCATCATTAAAGTTAGTTAGTGATACAACTTCAGTATTGCCTTTATATGGCGCAGCATACTGGGTTGCTTCCATAACGTACTCTGTATTTGGAGTAACAAAAGCACCACCATGTTCTGAACGGAAAAACGGGCTTACCACAATTTGCTTGGTTTCAAAGTCATGCAAGTCAATAACAGCCAAGCGCGGGTTAGCCTTATCATTAATAAACAGGAACTGACCATCAGAATCGCCATCAGTTTCTGATAATGCAGGGTGATGGGTATCGCCATAAACAATATCTTTTCCTTCGATTTTACCCTGTGCCAATACAGCCTTTGACTCATCATCAAAACCATAACCCTGCCAAGGCTCCGGTGTAAATACGCCGATGTATTTGAGGATGCGCATGGAAGGGATACCGTAAACGATAACCTGTCCAGACTGACCACCCGAACTGAACGCCAGAAACTCATCGCGTCCACCCGTCGGCGTATACGTCTTGGCTGCTGCCAATAAATCTTTCTCGGTCAGCCCGCGCGCTTTCATAACATCTTGTAGCGATTCGGCGCTAACTGATGAAATTGCGGCTAAACCAAGAAAAGATGCAGCAATAGACGTTGCCATCATTTTCTTTATTAATTTCATATTTTTTTATCTCCTCACGAGAGTTGTTGTAAACAAAAACTACGGTAAATACGCCACATTATTTATCACCTGGTTATAAGCTGGACTTCTGATTGCCATGATTTCCTACGACTCCTGCAACTCCCCGGTTACCGGTTTATCATGGCTCGTTTTTCAGTTCAAAAACAACAGTCCAGAATCAATCCAGAACAATGTAGTGTTTTTACACTATTCGCTGCAAAAAATGACAAGTGTGTCATTTCACACATACCAGTGAGTCTAGTATGCTACCCAAAACAATTAATTGACTTGTATCAAGTTGATTTCTTTAATCTCTAATTAAGCTTGCACCTCCTATAAACGAGCACTACCAAACATGAAAAAAGTTGATCTTGATCAAACTTTTGGCAAACAAGAAGTTGACCCCAGTGAGCGCAAAAAACTCATCCGCAGAGTCTTTAGCAAGGTTGCTCCCCGTTATGATTTAATGAACGATGCCATGAGCTTTGGTATTCATCGCCTGTGGAAAAGCAAACTGGCAAAACTGGCTAATCCGCAAGCCAAGCAGGTGATTATTGACCTCGCGGGGGGTACGGGTGATATTGCAATCAAAATGTCGGGAGAAAATCGCAGCGTTTTTATTGCTGACCCTTCCATTGAAATGATGCAGGCAGGACAACAACGTCACGCGCTCCCCTGCATTGCAACAACGGGCGAGCAATTGAGTTTTGCCGATAATTCAGCCGATACCATTACCATCGCTTTTGGCGTGCGTAATATGACACAAATGACGCAGGCTCTGGCAGAAATGTACCGGGTTTTAAAACCTGGTGGTCGTATCTTATGCCTTGAGTTTTCCAAACCGCAAAAATGGCTAAAACCCTTTTATGATTGGCACTCCTACCATATAATCCCGCGACTTGGCGCATGGGTAGCCAGGCAACCAGAGGCGTATACCTACTTGATTGAATCAATTCGACGCTTTCCTGACCAGAAAGAAATGCAGGGCATTATGCAAGATACAGGATTTGTCGATGTTACCTATCAAAATGTATCTTTTGGTATTGCCTGTATTCATATCGGCACAAAGCCCGCTGAATAACAATATAACGACTCTTATTTTTGTCTCAATAAATACAAATATGAAGCATTTTAAATTTTTTAGCTATTTCGTTTTATTTTTCCTGACATCGACACCTAGCCTGTCATTAATGGCAAAAGAAACAGAAAACAAACAAACCATTGAAGAAAATAACTACAGCACTCAAGACCTGATTGATGTAAAACATAAAATAGACAAGCTGTTTAATATCAAGGAACACGATTACGACGAAGACATTGGCGATGAAATAAACCAGGTCTGTGCGGGTTGCCATGAAGAATTTGGCATGGGCGGCAAAGATGGCAAATACCCACGCATTGCAGGAATGCCTGTCAAATATCTTCTCGAACAGGTTGTACTGTTCAGGGAACGCAAACGCCCCAATATTCCCATGTTGCAGCATGTGGAAGAACGCGAACTACCCAATGATGAATTACTCGATGTCGCCATCTATTTGAACAAAATCAAGCTTAAAAGTCGCCTCTCCAAAATAGATGAAAGTGCGCCTGATTTTGATGCCTATGCGCGCTTGCAGGAAGCCAAGGCAACCCTGCAAATACCCCGCGCCAAAGGCGACCTTAAAAAAGGCAAAAAGCTGTATCGCAAGGAATGTAAATCCTGTCATGGCAAACAGGGCGAAGGCGATAATGAAAAAACCCCCATGCTCGCAGGGCAATACACCAAATACCTGTGGCGACAAATTGATATGTTTATCAGCGGCAAGCGCCTGCACGATGAGGACGACCCCGAAGAAGAATTTCTGAAAAGCTTTAGCCATGAAGAGTTACAGGATATTCTGGCTTATGTCTCGATACTGGACGACTAATTCAGCTTATACTGTACAATAACTACCCATCCCCCCTGATTTTTACATATTT
>JALVDQ010000292.1 GCA_027008885.1 Thiotrichaceae bacterium
GTGTATCTGGCTGATATGCCAGCTGAGTGATTCTACCGAGTGTTGTAGTATATAGTCGTCATTAAAGCGGCTCCAGAAATCTGTATTGAGCTGCTTTTCTTCGCATTTTTCTGCTTGATGGCTATTATCCTGCTGATGGCTTTTAGTTAGCTGATGGCTTTTAACTAGCTGATGGCTTTTAGTTAGCTGATGGCTTTTAACTAGCTGATGGCTCACTGCGCTTTTCTTGTTTTCAATAAAGTTTCTGGTATTTTCGTTGCTTAAATGACCATATTGCAGATATTTACGCGTCGATTGATAAAGTTCTCTTAACAGTGAGTGTTTCCAGCTATTTAACAGGGTGGGATTAGTGCCGCGTATATCGCAAATTGTAAGCAAATAAAGATAATCGAGGCGTTCCTGGCTGACTACAATATTTGCAACCTGTTTGATCACCTCGGGGTCTGCTAAATCCTTGCGTTGCGCGATGGCGCTTAGTGTCAAATGTTGTTCAACCAGCCAGCTCACTGTTTTTGCGTCATACGAATTGAGCTCATGCGACTGACAAAATTGCAACGCATCTATCGCGCCCTTTTCCGAGTGACTCCCTCCCCTGCCCTTGGCAATATCATGGAACAGCCCCGCCAGGTACAGGATCATCGGTTTATGCAGGGTGTTAAATATCTTGCTGCAAAAGGGCAGTTCTTGTGCACCTTTACGGGTACTTAAGCGCCGAATATTGCGTACCACATTAAGTATATGATCATCCACGGTATAGGCATGAAAAAGATCATATTGCATACGTCCCACAATATTTTCAAAAGCTGGTATATAGGCTGCCAATACGCCATAGCGATTCATACGGCGCAAGACAAAGGTTATGCCCTTTTCTTCCGACATAATGCGGATAAACAGGCGCTTGTTTTGGGGGTCTGCGCGAAAATCATCATCAAGCAGATGCAAATTGCGACGCAACTGGCGAATCGTATTGGGTGTCAGTCCCTTCAGTTCAGGTGTTGTCTGGATCACATGAAACACTTCCAGCAAGGTGCGTGGACGTGTTTCAAAAAGATCATCCCGGGCAATTTTTAAGTAACCTCCGATATTATTGTAGTAATCATTAATCCGTTCTGGTGGATGTTGCCTGCTTTTTAAAATATGTTCGCGTAACAATCCCAGAAGAATTTCATTGAGTCGCTCAAGCTGCATTATGGTTCGGTAATAACACTGCATAAAGCTTTCGATTGACTGATTATTTTCATCATTGGTATAGCCAAAACTATGTGCCAGATGACGTTGATAATCGAATAGCAAACGGTCTTCCTTGCGCCCGGTCTTCTGGTGCAGGACAAAACGTACCTTCCAGAGAAAATCACGCGCCGCAATCAGGTCATGGTATTCCCTGGGATTCAGGAGGTCATTATTTTCCGCTTCACTCAGTTTTCTAAGCGAATGCACGCCAAATTCACGAATCGCAATCCACACAATTGTTTGCAGGTCACGCAGACCACCAGGACCATCCTTGAGATTTGGTTCTACCCGATAAGCCGTGTCTCCATAGCGTTTATAGCGTCTCTTCTGCTCCTCTACCTTGGCTTTAAAAAATTCCGTGCTACTCCAGATTTTGTCGGGTGTTATGGATTCCTGCAAGCGCTCAAAAAGTGCCTTGTTGCCACATAAAAAACGTGACTCTATCAAGTTGGTTATAATGGTTAAGTCTTTGCTTGCCTCATCGACACATTCTTCCAGGGTGCGCACACTATGCCCAATTTCAAGACCGAGATCCCAAAGATTTGTCACATAATCAGACAAGGACGTTTGCAGTTTGTCCTCTGGCTCGGCATTCAGCAAAATGAGTAAATCAACGTCAGATGCCGGGTGCATCTCTTCACGCCCGTAACCGCCGACTGCAATTAAGGAAACCTGTGAATTATTGTCAAGACCAGCCTGTTGCCACAAATCCTGCAATATTTTATCAATTTTGTGGCTACGCTCTTTTAGCAGAATGCTTATTTCAGCGCCGCTTTCAAATTTTTGCTGTAATTCGTCATTGTGGCGTTTAAGAGTTTTTTTAATGGATTGCATATTTTAATAAAGAGAAATTGGATTTAGTTTTGTATTAAAACCCATCCCCCCCTTTTTTTATATATTTTTGTGTGCTTTGTGCTGAAAAACAAAGCACGGGAGCACTGATTAGCAACATCTCATCCCGCTTTCATACACTCAACCCAGGCTACATGCTCTGTTTCCTGTCTTCAGTCCTCTGTCCTCAGAAACACCCATCCCCCCTGTTTTTAATACTTTTTTAAGGCACTGTCTTTCCTGAAAAAATATTAGGCAGGGTGCTTTTTATATATTTACCCTGTCTACTCTGAGAGGTATTATAGAAGCCTGTCCAGGAATAGTGAGCCTGCTACGGCAAGCTCTGGACAGACTCCTGAAAATCCGCCCAAAAAACTTGTCAGGGATTAGATATGACCCAAAATAATGCGATTATCAATCTGCTAAAACGATTGTATCAATTCCTTGCAAGTGCCAA
>JALVDQ010000293.1 GCA_027008885.1 Thiotrichaceae bacterium
AAGGCTCACATCGGGTACAGGTAGCAATGTATAAAACGCCAAATGGTGGGACAAGAGTGGCATCCAATGGATGGGGGATGTTTGAGGTGGTGGCTTCCTCAGAATCATCAGATGAAAATAGTCCACTTTCAAGTTCCTTTGTTTTAGATGAGCTATTTGAATATGTAGAAAATACTAATCAATCTAATTTTATTTCATGGATGAAAACTATTTTTGGTTCAGATATTCCGCAAAACGCCTATCAGAAGCTTTACCACGATATAAAGAACAAACAAGTCCGTAATATCCCCATTGAAATTGGAGTCATGAAGTCTGCTTATCATAACGACAAACAGACAATCTCTATTAATAAAAAGCATGTTGATCTGGCTATTCAGGGTTACTACGAGGCAGAATGGTTGCTATTTCATATCATTTGTGAAGAATTTGGTCACCATATTGACCATCTACTTAGAAACCAATATTCAACAGTGGGAGGTGATACAAGAGGTGATGAAGGTGCTAAGTTTGCATTTGCTTTAAGTGATATTGTATTTATCAAAAAAGAGTCTTTTGTTTATGCAAAATATACTTCTGCTACTGAAGATAGAAGCCTGAGGCTTGGTAAAATCCATAAATTAGTAAATACTTATATTGAACGTGATCAATTTATTCAAAAAGATGGCAAAAGTGGTCAAGATGAATATTTCAGTAGAACGGATGGTGATTACCCTGTATGTGTAAATGGGGTAAGCACATCACCGTGTATTGTACTTCCTGGTTTTGTTGATACGAGAACATATATTGGCAGCCCCAAAGCAGGATGGATACAGTCAATAGCTGAAGGAAACCCTCAATATAATACAGAATTTAACCCAGCTATTATTAAGTTATCAGAACAAGTCAAGGATGCCTTTGTACAAGAGTTTAATGATGCACTAAAAGCCATCAGCTCTGAATTACATGCAGCAGCTTACGGATTAGAAGTATATCTTAAAAAGGCATTTCTCAATGTTCTGTATCCGATTACTTCAAAAATGCAGAAAGAACTGGATAAATATTCTCATCTTGATTACGCCAGTCTTGATTATTCTCTTTCGTTAAACACAATACTCGACCGCCTTGGCAAGCTTCCCGCAGCTGGTGGAATATCCAAATTGGCAAAAGCTTTGTTTAAAGTTATTGGAGCCATTGCAGTTACCTATGAAATTAATGTCGATCACTACGGACGTGTTTATGTTGGAGCGGGTGGTGAACTTGGTTTCAAACTAGGATCAAAAAAGAAAGGTCATCCTATTACTGAGGAAATTGGTCATTTGGAAGGAGTTTCAATGACTTTTAGTATGAGCACTATACTAAATCTAGAATCTGATCTAAAAACGGAAGTGAAGCAAGATAGGATAAAGGGTTTTTTAACAGGGTTTGAAGCTAATGCATCAGTCAATTTATTTAATATCATCAGTGGCGGAGCTACATATGCAGTTGGACCAGAACTATATTCTGCTGATTTTGGTATTGCTCATGATTTTAGTGAGCTGTCATTTATTGCTGACTTGTCATTCGGCGGCAACTATAGTGTTTGTCTCAATTGCTAAACAAGGAAATTATTATGTCCAGTGGATTAAGTGGCTTAAAAGATCTGCCCTATTTCTTGATAGGCAGTGCTTTATTGCTCGGAACCATGCTACTACTCAATAAAGGCTGTGCCCACCTTGCAGGTACTGATATAAGGCAGGATAATCAGGTTAAGCAAATAGAAGCTCTAGGATTTCCTGAAAACACTAAACTTATTAAAAAGTGGAGAAGTACCCCAGGATATTCACAAGTTGGGGCTTCTTATTCTTATGAAACATCTTTATCTCAGAATACAATTGTAAGCTTTTATACAAAAAGAATTATCCAAAGTAACTGGGGGGAAAGTGAAGTGACAAAAGAACTGGACTCAAATGGTGAAGAGATAACTTTTTATGTATGGAGAAAAAAGAAAGAACATTTGACACTAAGTTTCATGCCTCGTAATTCGAATAAACTTATGTATTCAATCAGGATTCATTGGAACCAATATAACTAACAGGCTGAATGATAACGGGGTCGAACCAAGCTAATGAAAATAAAAAAATAAAAAAGGACACCCATAATTTAATCTGTTGACTTAAATCCTGTTCGCAACTAAAAATAGGACACCCATAATTATACTGATTAATTTCCATAAAGAAGGTTAAAAAAAGGGGTCAGTACCCTTTTAGGTTTAAAGAGATATAGAATTTTTTACACAAGTTTTGCTGAGTTAACAAAAATATATAAAAAAAAGGGGGGGGTATCTGAGAACAGGGAACAGAGAACAGAGAACAGAGAACCGCAATTTCTCGTTCCCACGTTCCACGTGGGAACGCAGCCCGGACGCTCCAACGTCCCGTTCGTAACGCAAAAATATGTAAAAAACAGGGGGGATGGGTAGCAGAGAATAGTATCGTATGAAGCCTTGCGGAATACGGGGAATATGTGCAACATATTCCAAGTGAGCAGGCA
>JALVDQ010000294.1 GCA_027008885.1 Thiotrichaceae bacterium
TTTATCGCCACACAAAATGGCATTGATGCGATTGCCTATAGCGCTCAGGATGTCATACACCCCGGTAAAATCATGTTACAAATCAGAGAATACCTGGCACGGGTAAAAGCCTGGCTGGATGTCTTTGTGCTGCACAAGTCACCCAGGTTTCTCGGCAGAACGGTGACGATTGATGATTCATTGCTTTAGGCTTTTATATCAAAGCATGATTTGACAGACAGAACTTTGACGACTATAAGTTTGTCGTTCAGTTACTTAAAAATCCAAGCAAACAAATATTTTTTTCAGGAGACTTTTATGACCTTATTCCGTTCTGTTTCACTTACACTGGCAAGCGTTACCCTCGCAACGAGCTTGCTTGCAGGTACATCTTTGGCTGCCACCAAATGGGATATGCCAACCCCTTATGGTGATGGCGTTCATCACACCAAAAACGTCAAGCAGTTTGCCGAGGATGTTAAAAAAGCCACCGATGGTGAACTGAATATTGTGGTGCATTCAGGTGCGTCGCTGATCAAGCATCCTGAAATTCATCGTGCGGTACGCACCGGACAGGTACCCATTGGCGAGATGTTTATGGGTCTGCTGGGGAATGATAATCCTGTCTACAAGGCGGATAATATTCCCTTTCTGGCATCCAATTTTGATGCTGCCAAAAAGCTCTGGAAGGCTTCGCGCCCTGCCATCGAGAAGGCTCTGGAGAAGGAAGGTCTGAAACTGCTGTATGCTGTGCCCTGGCCTCCTCAGGGTTTTTATACCAAAAAACCAGTAACTAAAGTGGCTGATTTCAAGGGTTTGAAAATGCGCGCCTACAGCCCGACCACCTCACGTCTGGCGGTATTGCTTGGAGCAACCCCAACCACCGTGCAGACACCTGAAATTCCACAGGCTTTTTCAACCGGCATTATTGATGCCATGGTCACTTCGCCAAGTACCGGAGTGAGTTCCCAGGCGTGGGATTTTGTCTCAAACTACACCGATACACAGGCATGGATTCCCAAAAACATGGTGATTGTGAATGCCAAAGCATTCAAGCGACTTGATGAAAAAACACAGAAAGCAGTGCTGGATGCCGCAGCCACAGCAGAAAAGCGTGGCTGGGAGATGGCAATGGCAGAAACCGAAGCAAAAACCAAAATACTGGCTGAAAAAGGCATGAAAGTTGCCAAGCCTTCCGCAGAGCTGATCAAGGAACTGCAGGCGATTGGCAAAACCATGGGGGATGAATGGGTAAACGAAGCGGGCGAAACGGGTGCTGAAATTCTCAAGGCTCTGAATCAGAAATAAAAGTTGTAGGGTCGCTGGAGTTTACGGAACCGAGCAGGTTTTAGTTTCAAGGTCGGTTTCGCAAAGCTACACCACCCTACCTAATTGTTTAAATTAACAAAATATATAAAAAACAGGGGGGATGGGTTGTTTTTAATTTCTGTCTTCTGTCCTCTGTCTTCTGCCACCCATCCCCCCTGTTTTTAATACTTTTTTCTTTTTCCATGAATCCAAGACCCCTACTTAATCAACTTTATCTGGGCGCAGCTTATCTTGCGGGAGCCTGTATTGTTTTTATTACACTGATGATCCTCGCGCAGATTGTGGCTCGCTGGTTTGGTGTGATTATTCCATCCACCGAAGATTTTGCGGGCTTTTTTCTGGCGGCGGCAACTTTTCTGGCACTGCCCTACACCTTTCGCACGGGCGGGCATATTCGCGTCACCATTCTGGTCAATCTGTTAAAAGGCAAGGCACAGCGTCTTGCTCTGGGGTTTGCCTTGCTTGTCTTTATCTGCATTATTGCCTATGGCAGTTACTATGCGATTGCTTTTGTGTATGAATCCTGGTCATTCAAAGAGGTATCACAGGGTTATATTCCTGTTCCCTTATGGATACCGCAAAGCTTTATGGCACTTGGACTGTTTATTTTTCTGCTTGCACTGCTGGATGATTTTGTGCTGCTTTTATCCGGTAAACTGCCTGAATTTACCGGACTGGAGGAATAAAACCGGCATGGAAATCGCCAATCTGATTATTATACTTGGTGCACTCCTGCTGGTTTCCTTGCTCAGTGGCATCTGGGTCGCTGCCTCACTGTTTCTGGTGGGATTTACTGCCCTGCTGATCAACGATAACGGCAATATCGGGCTGCTTCTGGCAACTACTACCTGGGGCGCATCCGCCACCTGGACGCTAGCCGCCCTGCCCCTGTTTATCTGGATGGGTGAGATTTTGTTTCGCACCAAACTCTCGCAAGACCTGTTTCACGGGCTGGCACCCTGGCTAAATAAACTCCCCGGTCGCCTGCTGCATGTGAATATACTTGGCTGCACTATTTTCGCTGCGGTTTCCGGCTCATCTGCGGCAACCGCTGCCACGATTGGGCGCATGACCGTGCCTGAGCTGGGTAAACGTGGCTATCCGCAAAAAATGATGCTGGGTACGCTGGCTGGCTCGGGCACACTCGGCTTTTTAATTCCGCCTTCGATTATACTGATTGTCTACGGCG
>JALVDQ010000295.1 GCA_027008885.1 Thiotrichaceae bacterium
ACAAACCCGATGAAGAAATGCTCCTGCTGGATGTCATCCCGCTTTCATTGGGGCTGGAAACCTATGGCGGGCTGGTTGAAAAAATCATCGCGCGCAATACCACCATCCCCATTACCCGCGCCCAGGAATTTACCACCTTCAAAGATGATCAAACCGCCATGACGATTCATGTTTTGCAGGGCGAACGCGAAACCGTTGAAGAAAACCGCTCACTGGCAAAATTTGCGCTCAAGGGGATACCGCCAATGGTCGCCGGTGCAGCACGCATCAAGGTGACTTTTAAAGTAGACGCAGACGGACTACTGACGGTCGAAGCCGCAGAAGAAACCACAGGCGTCAAGGCAGCGGTTGAAGTCAAGCCTTCGTATGGACTCAGCGATCACGAAATCGAAAGCATGATTCGTGACTCAATGGAAAACGCCAAGGCAGACATGCAGGCGCGAAAATTGCGCGAACAAAAAGTCGAGGCAGAACGCACCCTGGAAGCACTCGATTCTGCCATGGCAAGCGATGCCGAACGCATCTTGAGCAAAGATGAAATCAAAACACTGCTCACTGCCAGAGAACGCCTGCAAACAATAAAAGAAAACAGCGACGATGCCGACGAAATCAAAAGCGCCATCGAAGACATGGAAAAAACCGCAGAATTTTATGTTGCCCGACGCATGGATGATAATGTCAAAAGCGCCATGGCAGGACACAAAATTGAAGAATTTTCTGCAAACAATCATCAGGACGGATAATCCAAAATGCCACAAATAATTTTTTTACCCAATGAAGAACTTTGCCCGGAAGGTGCTGTAGTAGAAGCCGAACCGGGCACAAGCATTTGCGATGCCGCACTCGAAAACGGTATCGAAATTGAACACGCCTGTGAAAAATCCTGTGCCTGCACCACCTGCCATGTCTACGTGCGTGAAGGCTTTGACTCACTCGAAGAAGCCAGCGATCTGGAAGAAGACTACCTTGACAAGGCATGGGGCGTTGACCCCGATTCACGCCTGAGCTGTCAGGCAAAAGTAGCTGACGAAGACCTTGTGGTAGAAATACCCAAATACACTATCAATATGGTTTCAGAAAACCATTAAATCTGGGCATCTTGCGCTGCTAGGAGGCTGTATTTTGTTATTGGGTTAGCCTACAAGATCATGGCACTATGCCGGATGAGCAAATAAATTAGCTAAATCAAGAACACCCATCCCCCCCTTTTTTTACATATTTTTATTGTTTTCCTGTCAATCAAGACACAAAGCACCGAGGAACAAAAATGCAGTTAAAATGGACAGACACACTCGATATTGCCATAGAGCTGAATGAAGCACATCCAGACGTAGACCCGCAATACATACGCTTTACCGACCTGCATGAGTGGGTATGCAAACTGGAAAACTTTGCCGATGCACCCGAGAACTCCAATGAAAAAATACTGGAGTCAATTCAGATGAACTGGATTGAAGAGAAAGATTAGTTTTTCAAAACAGCCTTTTCAATACGCTCGACTGCTTTCTCCAGCAAGGCTCGTCTACAGGCAAAATTGAGGCGAATAAAACGCTCATCACCAAAGTTTTTTCCGGGGGAAATACCCACTCCTGCCTTTTCAAAAAAGGCTTCAGGATCATCCAGCTGCAGTGCGGAAACATCAATCCAGGCGAGAAAAGTTGCCTCGGGCAGATACATTTTCAGACCATCAAGCGCATTGATTTTTTGCATCAGATAATCACGATTGGCGCGCAAATACTCAAGCTGCTGCAAGCGCCAGTTTTCAGCATAGTTAAACGCAGCTTCGGTCGCCACCTGTGCCAGCACATTAATATCCGGCAGCGTCTGCTGCTCCAGCGTTTTAAACCTGGCTCTTGTTTTGGCATTTGAAATAATCGCAAAACCAAAGCCCAAACCGGCAATATTAAAGGTTTTGCTGGCTGCCATCAGTGTAATGGTGCGGCTGGCAGCATCACTATCGAGAGTCGCAAAGGGAATATGCGACTTGTTTTCATCCAGTATCAGATCACAATGGATTTCATCCGAACAAACCATTAAATCGTGTTCTTTGCAAATTTGATGGAGTCGCAACAACTCATCCCGTGTATACACCGTACCCGCCGGATTATGCGGATTACACAAAAGTAATAATCGGGTTTTAGCGGTGATTGCATTTTCCAGCGCGTCAAAATCCAGCACCCAGCGCTCAAGCGCATTTTCCTGATCAGAATCAGGCTGCAACAGACGCATGGGAACCCTTATGGCATTACG
The DNA here is from genome assembly GCA_027008885.1 of Thiotrichaceae bacterium. GTDB lineage: Bacteria > Pseudomonadota > Gammaproteobacteria > Thiotrichales > Thiotrichaceae > Cocleimonas. The sequence goes on from JALVDQ010000295.1 coordinate 2,251, forward strand.
TTTATTATTTTCAGTCACAAAGCGAAACGGCGGATAAACAGTGCCCGGAATAATCACCTCACTCCCCTCTTCCACCATCTGGGTAGACAAACTCAAGCCCCTGACAAGACTCGGAAGCTGCACAATCCAGTCCTGATCTATGCGCCATCCATACTGCGCCTGCAAATGATTCTGAATTGCCAGCAAAACCCCCGGGGTTGGCTCAACTCCATAGCCAAACACACCATGAGCAACACGCTGTTGCAGCGCCACAATAATCTCTGCCGCCGTCTCAAAATCAGAATCAGCCACCCACATGGGAATAATGTCCCGACCTTTGTATTTATCCCATTTAAGGCTATCTGTATTGCTACGGTCAATTTCCTTGTCAAAAATATTCATTATCGTATTTGCCTGAGTCTAAAGTATTAAGAGACAACGCACAGGATATTGCCATAGTATTCACCGTATTACCAAGTTTGCCGTGATAAACCTCAAGCTGCGAACTTTTTTATAAAAATATATAAAAAAAGGGGGGGATGGGTTGTGCAACAGAATGTCGCTTTACATATTTTTTGAAAGCAGCATTGCCAGCCTGGGTCGGTTTCTGGTGCGGGCAAACATTGCGGGGGGCACGCCGTTTACCTTGATTCGGGTTGAGGCGCCGTTTTCCAGCAATAATCTTACGGTTGAATATTGGGAGCCAAAAAGCAAGGCGGTGGCAAGCACACTGGAGCCATTTTCATTGACATAATTGACATCTGCTCCCTGCGCAACCAGCTTGCTGAGTGTATCAATTCCCAGTTTATTTTGAATCGCGCGGGTTAAAAGGCTTTTGGGGTGACTGCTGGGTGCTTTTTTCTCCAGCATGGTTTTGGCAGCCCTGTTTAGACCATTGGCAATCGCCAGATCCAGTGCTGTTTCGCCATTGTAGTCAAGTGACAGGTCTGCTCCCTTTTTTACAAGGGTGACAACCAGTTTGTCCTTTTTCTGGTTAATGGCTGATAACAGTGGGGTAACGCCGTCTTTGCCCCGATAGTTTATATCTGCTCCGGCTTCAAGATAATGATCAACTTCACTACTGCTAATCTGTTTGCTTTGTATCGCCTCATAGAGTGCCTCAGGACCTGCTGACAACATAAGCCAGGTACCCAGCAAAACAGCAGCAAGAGCCAACGCAATAGCCACCTTTTTTTTACTAAACCATTGCTTTTTAAAAACCTGAAGTTTTGTGACAGACTTTGAGGAATCAGTCTGCTTATTTTCACTCTCGTCAGGCTCAGAAAGCCACTGACTTACCGGAGGAGCAGATGGTACGATACCTAACTCGGTTTTGTGCGGTTGGCGCAACTGTTTTTTTAGTTTTTCTCTTATTCGTTGCTGTTCATCATCGGCTCTGGTTTCAGTTTTTTGTAGTGCTTGAGGTGTGAGCTTTTTTAGGTAGAGATAACACTTTTTGCTGCTTTCAATATCAGAAAAAGCAAGCATGATTTTTTTCAAACCCGCTTTTGTTTTTACGCCTAGCTCTATTCCGGGTATTTTGTTTTGGTAATTTATCGTCTGGATTCTGTCGAAAGGAATGGCTAACAGATTTTGTTTTCCCATAAATTTGAGCGGGTGTATATTTTTCTTCAGCAAAGCTTCTACTTTTCCACAAGCTTTACTTCCGCAGGAACCCAGCAGAATGGACTTTTTGCTCAAAATGACAATATTATTTTTTTCTGTTTTTTTATTTAGCCAAAATAGCATTTGTTTTTAACCTTTTTCTGCGCAGGCACTACTTTTCCCCCTAAATATGAAACAAGCAGGTTTTCAGAAGCCTCTCCGGGATAGTAACAAGTGACGTCTTAATATAAAATGAACCGGAGAGAAATCCGGGCGCAACACAAATTCAACTCACAAATTCAAGGATAAATTTTAATGCCAAAAATAAAAACAGGTGCACTGGTTTATTATAAAAGCAAAGCAGCGGTTGTTAGCGGGGTAAGTGACAAGATTGATATTATTTTCTTCAAGAGCAAAAAACGGGTGCGTGACAAGGATATTAAACTGCTGCATCCCGGACCTCTCAAGGATGTCTCTGACTTGAAACTGGAGTGTCCCGAAGCGCCTGATACGCTGGATGAAACTCTGGCACTGCTTGAAGATGAAGCGGTTTCACTGAGTGATCTGGCAGAGTTTCTTTACGGTGAATACACCCCCCAAAGTGCCTGGTCCAGCTGGATGCTGGTGGTCGATGATCTCTATTTTGAGCATATTACTGATGAACAGGGCAAGGATCTGATCAAGGCGCGTCCACTGGACTCTATTCAGGCAGAAAAACAAAAACGCGCTGCCAGACGCGAACAAAAGGAAGCCTGGGATTCATTGCTGGAGCGCATCAAAAGTGGCAATATCGAAAAGCAGGATTACACCCAGCTCACAGAAGTGGAGCAGCTTGCCTGTGGTGAGCGTGAAAATAGCCGCATTCTTAAAACACTTGGCATTGCAGAAACCAGCGAGGCTGCTCACGCACTCTTGCTCAAGCTGGGCTACTGGCAGGAAGAGTATAATCCCTGGCCACGACGCATGGGCATTAATATAAATGATCCGCAAATGAGTATTCCCGAGCCGCTTGAAACGGAGCGTCGTGATCTGCAACATTTGCAGGCGTGGGCAATTGATGATGTCGGCAATCAGGACCCTGATGATGCGATTTCACTTGATGGCGAGCGTCTCTGGGTGCATATTGCGGATGTATCCTCACTGGTTAGTGCAGATTCCGATCTGGATATTGAAGCACGATCACGCGGAGCCAATGTGTATCTTCCTGAACGCACGATACACATGCTACCCCCTGCCATCACCCAACAATTAGGGCTTGGTCTGCATGAAACGAGTCCTGCATTGTCTGTTGGCTTCAAAATCACTGAAACAGGTGAACTTGAAGATATTGAGGTATGTTTCTCAACGGTTAAGGTTACACGCACCAGCTATGATGCTGTGGATAAGGAACTGGATAGCAAGTTTGCCGATTTTAAAGCACTTAGCGAGCGTTATTATCAGCGCCGGCTTAAAAATAATGCCGCCATGCTGGAGCTGCCCGAGGTCAATATCCGTATTGCAAAAGATGGTGAAATAAGCATCAAGCCCTATACTCGCAGCGGTAGCCGCCAGCTAGTCACCGAGGCGATGTTGGCGGCGGGTGAAGCAATTGCATTATTTGCCACGGAAAACCAGATAGCCATCCCTTATGCGCAACAGCCTGAGCCGGAAGAAATCCAGCATCCAGAAAAACTTTCTGAGCATTATGCCTATCGACGCTGTTTCAAGGCATCACGTCATAGCACCGTAGCCGAACCACATTTTGGACTGGGTCTGCCCTGCTATACGCGCGTCACCAGTCCCATGAGACGTTATCTGGATCTGCTCGTGCATCAACAGCTGCGTGCTTTTTTAACAGAACAAGGTGGAAAAAAACTTGCGCACGAGGAATTAATAGAACGCATCGGGCTTGCCGAGGAAGGCTCTCTTGCGGCGCGTAAAGCCGAGCGTCATTCAATGCAGCACTGGACACTGTTATATTTGCAACAGCAGCAGCAAAAAAATGGCACTGCATGGCAGGGCGATGCAGTTGTGGTCTTCCATGACGAGCGCAAGACAACCTTGATACTGCCCGAGCTGGCGCTGGAACCAAAGATTCGTTTGCAGAAACATCTGGCGCTTGATCAAACCGTAACAGTTGAAGCAACGGGAATTAATATTACAGATTTGTGGGCAGGGTTTCGGGTACTTAATTCCTGAAGAAATAAAAAAGCGCAGAGAAAATCATCTGCGCTTTTCTGCTATGCCGTTGTTTTTATCGGCTTTACTGGTTTATTGTGAATACTGCTGCTTCACTCCAGTTACTCCATGAGCCATTGCTGTTTTGAGCCTTGACCCACCAAACCACGCTTTCACCCGGGAAAAAATCGGTATTTGCGGGTATAAACGAACAAACACCTGCTTCACAGTTGCTTGCATCAACTTCGTGCGACTCCCAGCTATCACCATTGGTCATTTCATCCTCGGTATTTTCATAGCCGATTTTATAATTCATGGCATCCCCAACATCTGACCAGGAAAATTCCGGAGTGAGTGTATCCACGCTTTCAGTCGGCCAGACTGGTTGAGGAATATCACCGTTATAACCTGCATCTGTTTCAACAATGGTAAAAACATTAGGTCTTGACCATTCCTGCCAGTCACCATTTACATTCGCCTGAACCCACCAGGCTTTTTCAGTAAACTTGGGAAAACTAAAATCAGTTGGAGTAAAGGCACAGGTATCACCGCCTGAATAACATCCCAGTTGCTCTGATGTCAGTGTATATACCTGCCAGTCACTCTCATCATTGGTGCTTTCATGCCCAAAGCGGTATTCAGTGGCATCTTCGGTTGCACTCCAGGAAAACGTCGGCACCGTTTCGGTTATTTCTCCTGAAGGTTCATAACGCGGTGACTCGCTTATTTTGCTGCGAAAAAATTTGGGGTGGCTGCTGTTTATAGCACCCGTACTGGAAGAAGAGCCTCCTCCACAGGCGGCAAGTGATAATGTAGCGCTTAATAATATGCTGAAAAATGGAATATTTAGAGAATGTTTAGCTTGTTTCATGGCGAATCCTTTCGTCCTGTTACTTTTGATTTAAACAAGCCTGAATCCGCTCTGTATAAGCTAGCTTCTATGCTGCATCTATGCTGCATCTATGCTGCTTCTACGCCTATACTCTTCACTGATTCAGGACAAGCCAACTTTAAATACAATAATATTTTAAGTATTGAAAAACAGACGAAAGGTAGCGTTTTTCTGACCTGAGCCGAATAGTAGCTGCCTCACAGATTTAAGACAAGATGTGGAGTTCAGGCAATATTATGACCCTGTTTCTTTATAATCACCCCAAGTCATTCTATTTATTGCTTTTGTTTAATATTTGTTCAGCTTGCGTTTAGCAAGGCAGTGTTAGTCTCTATCCACACTATCCATAAACAGATTAATTCAGGGAATAACGGGGAAACTGCAATGTCTTTGCATCAGTTACATTTTAATAAAAGTAATATCAGGTTTGGCAAACTGAAAAACCCTTCTTTGCCGCCAACCTGTGATTCGATTATCAGAAATCTGCTTGGCAATCCTCGCCAGCATCTGGATTTGCTGAACAAAAAAAATAATATCACTCATATTTTTGAAAAAAATACGCGCAAGAAGCTTAAAATAAAAAAGCTGAACAGGCAGCTAGTTGAGGGCTTTATAGCAGCGATTGAGCATTGTCACAATTTGGAAGACACTGATCAACTTATTAATTTTCTTGAAGAAATAGACTGTCATTCAGCAAAAATAGATGGCTTTTATACAATGCAGCCTGTTGTGGTTCAGGCAAGTTCTTTTGCCAGCGGTCGTCGCAGATGGACACTGCTGGAAAATCAGCAGCGCATTCGACATATTTACATGGCACTTAAATACCTTGAAAAGAATAGATTAAAAAGACCCACTAGCTGCAAAAGCAGTACCGATCTGTTAAACAAACATTTTCTAAAGACACTCAGTTATGCAAACTGGGACAATTACCTGCTCCATAAGCCAACTGGAAATCATGCTGTCAATCATCATCTTGGCAAAATTTACCAGGTTTTTCACAACTGGTTTTCACAAAAAACCATGGTTGAACAGGAGATCTGGAAGAAAAAATTATTAAATCATACCAAATTTATCTGGTATATCGCAGAAGAGGAAGTCAATGAACCCCAAAAATACCAAAAACAGGGGGGGATGGGTTTCAGAGGACAGAAGACAGAAAACAGAGGACAGGGAACAGAGTATGTAGCCTGAGCTGAGTAAGTACCTGAGTACTCAAGTTTCGGAGCTCAAAAACAGCATAGAAACACTGATTCCAGTTATTCAGTTCAAGTAACGCAGAGAGTAGCAGAGTTTTTCGCAGAGAACCACGAAGTTAACATTATAAAAATGTATCAAACAATAGTGTGCAAACGAAAAATAGTGTGCAAACGAAGAATAGCGTGCAAACGAAGAATAGCGTGCAAACGAAGGAGGTATAAATTGTTTTCCTTCTTTACAATCTCTGCGGTTCTCTGCGAATATCTCTGTATTCCTCTGCGTAACGATAGATTTGAACTCCGAAACTTGAGCTGAGTTAATTAATCTGACAAAAAATCCTATTTGCTGTTTTTTGCTATTCAAGACATTGCGACGGGAGCATAGTGGGCATAGTGGGCTATGTGACCAAAGCAATAACGAAGAAGATCAGGAAACAGTTAGGCAAGCTCGTTGCAGCTTTACGAAACCGGGCATCGAAGCTTAAAAATCTGGTCGTTTACATAAACCTCACCGACCTACACTCAATCCAGTCAGTGTTCAGATTGATCCGGATTTAGCGTCTTTATAATATCTCCCAATAAGGCAAATTCTTCCTTTCTGGCACTGCCCTTGCGCCATGCCAAACCGATCTCCCGGTAGCTTTTTTTATTGAGTGCATAAGTCTCTATTTCGGTATTTTGTAACAGCGATGAATCTCGCGCCATTTCAGTGAGGTAAGTAATGCCTATATCTGAATCCACCATGCTGACCAGTGTCAGCAGACTACTGGCAGCAAAACGGCTGACTGTATCCTGATTACGGATTTTGCAGGCAGACAGTGCATGATCACGCAGGCAGTGACCATCTTCCAGCAAGATAACGCTTTCTTTGGGCAGATTTTTTAGTGAATAGTGTTGAGGGTCAAGCAACTGGCTGTTTTTGTGACATGCCATATAAAAGCGATCTTTAAACAAAGGCGTTATTTCAACATTGCTCAACTTGAAGGGCAAGGCGATGAGGATAATATCCAGCTCACCCTGAAGTAAAAACTCATGCAGATTGCGGGTGGTGTCTTCTCTCAGATAAAGTTTTAGCCCGGGATATTGCCTGCGCAGCACCGGCAGTAATTCGGGCAGCACAAAAGGTGCAATTGTCGGGATAATACCCAAATTGAGCCGTCCAGAGAGTGGAGTCTGATTGCTACGCGCGATTTCGCCGAGATATTCAATATCACGCAGACAAAGCCGCGCATGACTGGCAACTTCTCTTCCAGCTCTGGTAATCGTGACACTTTTATTGGTGCGATCAACCAGTTGTGCGCCAAGATGCGTTTCCAGTTCCCTGATAGCAACACTAAAGGCTG
>JALVDQ010000296.1 GCA_027008885.1 Thiotrichaceae bacterium
ACCCTTGACGGCGTGAGTTTGTCATTTTTATTTTTATCCAGATAAGCGAGGCGACTCCAATAATTCTTTTTGATTTTATTTCTTAATTTTCGAAAGACAGATTTGGCGCGCTCAAGGTCTTTAAAATCTGCCCTGGCTTTGCTCAGTCTAATCTCGAGTTTGCCTGCAAACAGGGTATTTTCTTCAAGACTGGAGGGTGTAAAAAACAATTCACAATCACCCATTATCAAGCGCAATGGCATACTGTTTTTATCAATCCTGTCAACAAGAGTGCTGGCATAGTCCAGAAAATCAGACTCATCTTTTTCAGTCATAAAAAACTGGATTTCAGCATCCATAAAATCTGTCTCGTTTTATTCTTGATGGGTATTAGTGGGTACTACCTTAGCGGTGTATTATAAATGCCAAATTTAGTAATTGTCTCTCTAAAAAACCAAATTCCCTTGTTTTTTCCGGCGCAGATTTCAGTCTTTTCACCATTCGCGTAATTTACCGCAATATTAAAACCCAAACCTGGCTTATGGTTTAGCACAATAATTCTGGTTTCCCTGGGTCGCAATTGCACTAAAGTAATTTTCTCCTGCAAATTGGCATTGCCATGTTCAATGATCACAGAAGGAATTAAAGCCTCTGTATCATTCACAATCTCAACAAAAAGAGGTTTCGCGGGGTTTTGCAAAGAATACCAATAGCTACCAATAACAATACCCAAGATAAAAACCAAAACAGCAATAATGACAGAACGCATAATAATCAAGCCCAGGACATAAGAACCTGTCTGAGAATAGTAAGCCTACTGCGGAAAAGCAACATATTCCAGGTGAGCAGGTACATTAGTATTTAAGAGGGAAACGCTTAGCTCTATTATACCAGGGCAGGTGTTTAATCAACCCTCGTTCCCCGTATTCCGCAAGCTTCATACGGGCTACTTTGCTCATATTACCGGACAGATTCTAAAACGTGCAGTATGTAAAATCAGTACCAAATTCTCATTGATTAAACACAATCACAAGCTCTTTCAGTATGGTAGGGTCGGTGTAGCTTTGCGAAACCGACCATCAAAGCTCAAATCTGCTCGCTTGCGTAAACTTCACCGACCCTACAACTGTCCAGTCCCTCTGCCCTCTGCTACCCATCCCCCCTGTTTTTAATACTTTTTTGTATTGCCTGTATTGGTGGCGGGTTAAACCTGTTGATTTACTCAATGCGCAGATTGGGTTAGTACCGTAGCCCGTATGAAGCCCTGCGGAATACGGGGAATATGTGCAACATATTCCAAGTAAACAGACACATTAGTATTTAAGAGGGAAACGATTAGCTCCTATTGATACCAGGACAGGTGTGTAATCACCCCCCATTCCCGTATTCCGCAAGCTTCATACGGGCTACTTTGCATACAAGCTTATGAGCTTTTTTTCCCCAGTTTAAGTCCAAGTGCGTGGAATGTTTTTTTGTCCAGTTTGCCGACTTCCAGTCCGTATCTGTTCTGAAAGGCTTCAAGTGCTGCTGCTGTTTTAGCGCCCAGTTTTCCATCCACGCTTCCAATATAAAAGCCTCTGGATTTCAGTGATTTCTGGATACGAATGACGAGCTGACGCTTTTTCTCTGCCCGGTTCAGGTGTCTTTTGCTTTTCTTGATTCTGTGTGAATATTTTTTATTTTTGATTTTGCTGGTTTTTTTAAGCTTCACCTGATCAAGTAGCAGTAGAACATCCTTGCTTATATTTTTCACTCGGGTATTGGTCACCCTGATGGCATGATTATAGTTAGAATCAAGTTTCATATAGCCTGATTCTTCATCTAATCTGGCTATCGACTTGTTTACAAGAGACTGGCGTTGCGGTGTTCTGACAGATAGAGTCCCGGCTGATTTACTTGTTGGTGGTTGTAACTTGTTTACGTTGCCTCTGGTGGATTTCCAGACATAACGGGCAGTAGCGGGCTTTTGCCGATAGTTTTGTGTTTTGTAACGCGCAGCTGTCTTAACCGTTTTATAGAGTGCAGGCGCGACACGAATTTTCTGCTTTACTGTTCGATACACAGCAGGCACTAAGGTGCGTATGCTTTTGGCTGGGCGTAGCAAAATACGCTTTTTCGCTACTGTTTTATATTTTGCAGGAATAACCCGTGTTTTATAGCTTGCTTTGCGCACCAGCACTTTTTTATTTACCCAGCGATACTGGGGTGCCCTGACAAGAACACGTTTACTTGTCGCCTTTTGAAGAATAACACGCTTGCTTTTTGTAACGTATTTTGCAGATCGCTTGAGTCTGGATGAGCTGCGTTTTGCCTGCAGTGTTGGTTTTACCAGCTTTTTATGATGCCTTGTATAATGCCCTGGAGCAGCTATGATTTTTTTACCCGGGCGTTGTTTTTGGCTCACTGGTTTGGCTTTATAAACAACTTTTTTAAACTGAAGTCCTTGTTTAGGTCTGCTATTTACAGGTTTTAGTGAGGCAGCTCGACGCTCTTTCAGGGCGACCTGTTTAAGACGCGCGAGACGCTTTTGCCTGTGCGCCTTTGACTCATAATAACTATTGGGAGGCATGCGTTCCGGTTTAAGCAGTTCGGCGATTTCATGCGATAAACTGCTTCGCTGATGAGCCGCAACTGGTTGGGAACTGACCTGATTTTTGCTTGCAAGATGGTTCTGGCTACAACCACTCAAGACACCCGCAAGAATGATACTTGAAACAGAAAGTTGTACTATTCTCATAAAGACCCCATTTTGTTTTTTTATTCTATGTGAATCTGAAACTTCACAATTTATCTGCATTGAAATCACGGATTCAGGTTCGGCTCAATTATGCAAATATAATTCTTAATACAAGCTGTATACACTCTAAAAAGTACAAAAAAATATAAACTGATTTCTTAAAAGTTTTACTTGCAGAATAGACATGACTCAATTATAAAAGATTGTCGCATAGGATTTAGCAAATTAAATTCTATCTCTTTGACTATCACTTGAGGATTAACACAATGAAAAAACAAATAGTTACAGCACTTGCGAGTGCCACTTTATTACTTGGTGCAACGCTGTCTTCGGCAGCAATGGCAGCTGACAAAACCTATGTATCCATAGGTACTGGTGGTGTTACAGGCGTTTATTATCCAGCAGGTGGAGCTATTTGCCGACTGGTTAATAAAAACCGTAAAAAGACCGGCATCCGTTGTTCTGTTGAGTCAACAGGTGGTTCTGTCTTTAATATCAACGCCATCCGTGAAGGCGAGCTTGATTTGGGCGTAGCCCAGTCTGACTGGCAATATCATGCTTATCACGGCACATCAAAATTTAAAAAAGCAGGTCCATTCAAGGATTTACGCGCTGTCTTTTCATTACATGCAGAGCCTGCAACACTTGTAGTGCGTGCAGATTCCGGCATCAAAAATTTCCCTGATCTGAAAGGAAAACGTGTCAATGTGGGTCAACCAGGTTCTGGTACTGTCGCCACATTTGACGTTATTGAAAAAGCCTTCGGCATGTCACGCAAAGACTACAAACTTGCCTCTGAACTAAAAGCCTCAGAAATGGGCAAGGCACTTTGCGATAATAAAATTGATGCGTACATTATGGTAGTGGGTCATCCTGCTGGAGCAATCAAGGAAACCACCACAACCTGTGATGCCAAAATTGCTAATATTCACGGTCCTGCGGTTGACAAACTGGTAAAAGAAAATCCTTTCTATCGTTATGCCTCTGTCCCTGCCGGCATGTATAAAGGCAATCCAACGGCTGCCAAAACCATGGGTGTTGGTGCGACTTTCGTAACTTCTGCCAAAGTTCCTGATCGTGTCATTTATGAAATCGTAAAGGCGGTTTTTGAAAACTTTGATGACTTCAAAAAACTGCATCCAGCCTTCAAAAACCTGAAGAAGACAGAAATGGTTAAAGACTCACTTTCTGCTCCACTTCATCCCGGCGCATTGAAGTATTACAAGGAAGTTGGTCTGATCAAATAAACGCTTAGGAGCCTGTCTGAGAATAGCCAAAAATACGATATTCAACAATTTAACAAAAATTAAGTTCTTTATTTTCAACAGCTTAATAAATTGGTTTTTTGGAAAATTGTTGATTTCTTAGTTCTCAGACAGGCTCCTAACGTGCTACATTCTTGTCGGGTTATGCTGGGGCTAACCCGACCTGCAAAATTCGGGTTGCCCCAGCTATCTCTGCTTGTATGGAGATACCCATCCCCCCCTTTTTTTACATATTTTTCTTATCCGTCTGTTTACAGATATTTCACAGTGAATATACCGATAAGATGAATTAAGGATGTCGTCATATGACTGATCGTGTTGATAATAAAGAAAAAGACTTTGAGATTGATGAATCAAAGCTGGAAGAAATGATTGCTGAATCCGATACCGGAGCGCGCAATCCAAAAGGCAAGGTGGGGACGATGATGTTCTGGGTCGCCTTCTCATGGGCTGTTTTCCAGCTATGGATTGCGTCTCCCTTTATGTATCTGTTTTCTGATTATCTGCCTGTACTTAACAATACCGCAACGCGCTCCATCCATCTTGCCTTTGCCATGTTTCTTGGCTTTCTTGCCTACCCTGCATTTAAATCCTCTCCACGCGACCATATTCCCAAACTGGACTGGATTTTTGCACTAGTCAGTATTGTCGTTACCCTGTATTTATGGGTGTTTGCCAGAGAGCTGGCGAATCGAGCCGGCTTGCCAACCACCCTGGACTTGATTGTTTCAGGCATTGGCGTGATTCTGGTTCTGGAAGCTGCCAGACGAGCACTCGGTCCACCACTGATGATTATCGCCATGGTCTTTCTTGCCTATGTCTTTTTTGGACATCTGGCACCCGATGTCATGGCGTGGAAAGGTGCCTCTTTCTCACGTGCCATGAGTCACATGTGGATTACACAGGAAGGTGTTTTTGGTGTCGCCCTGGGTGTCTCTGCGGGTATGGTGTTTATGTTTGTACTGTTCGGCTCACTGCTTGAAAAGGCGGGCGCCGGAAACTACTTCATCTGGGTCGCCTTTACCCTGATGGGGCACTTACGCGGCGGTCCTGCCAAGGCAGCAGTCGTCTCATCAGCACTAACGGGGCTGGTTTCAGGCTCTTCAATCGCCAATGTTGTGACCACCGGTACCTTCACCATTCCACTCATGAAACGGGTTGGTTTTAGCCCGGAAAAAGCCGGCGCAGTGGAAGTTGCCTCGTCAACCAACGGTCAGCTAACCCCGCCAGTTATGGGAGCTGCCGCCTTTTTGATGATTGAGTTTGTTGGCATTTCGTATATCGAAGTTATCAAACACGCTTTCCTGCCTGCCATTATTTCCTATATCGCACTGGTTTATATCGTGCATCTTGAAGCGTGCAAGGCGGGCTTTGAGGGACTGCCCCGCAAGGTTAAAAAGACCTTCCTGCAAAGTCTGTTCACCTTTATGACCGTTATAATCGGAATCATGTTGCTTTCGCTTGCAATGCATTATGGCTTTGGCTGGCTTAAAGTGGCTGCCGGAGACTGGACCCCCTGGATTTCAGGCGGTCTGTTTATTATCTCTTACTTCTTCCTGCTAAAGCTGGCTGTAAAGTACCCCGATCTGGGGCGCAGCGATCAAATTGATGTGCTACCAGAGGCAGGTCCCGTGGTCAAATCCGGCTTGTACTTCCTGTTGCCGGTGATTGTTTTGATCTGGCTATTGACAGTTGAACGTCTTTCACCCGCATTGGCTGCTTACTGGGCTTCCATGGCAATGATTTTTATCTTGCTTACGCATAAATATCTAAAAGGTCTTATGCGTGGCGAAAACCAAACCACGAAATACTGGGCAGAAGGCTGGGATGACTTTAAGGAAGGCATGGTTGCAGGCTCACGCAATATGATCGGCATTGGCATTGCGACTGCCGCCGCAGGATTAATTATTGGTGCAGTGACGCTATCAGGCATTGGCCTGATTCTGACCGAAGTGGTCGAGTATATCTCGGGCGGCAGTTTAATCATCATGTTGTTACTCACTGCCGGTATCAGTCTGTTACTCGGCATGGGTCTGCCCACAACCGCCAACTACATCGTGGTGTCATCACTCATGGCTCCTGTTATTGTCAGCCTGGGTGCCCAGTCGGGTCTGATAGTTCCCCTGATTGCAGTGCATCTGTTTGTTTTCTACTTTGGTATTCTTGCTGATGATACGCCGCCCGTGGGGCTGGCGGCTTATGCGGCAGCAGCAATCTCTGGTGGTGATCCGATCAAGACAGGGGTACAGGGATTTATGTACGATATTCGCACAGGCATCCTGCCCTTTATGTTTATTTTTAATACCGAATTGTTAATGATTGGCATCAAGGGACCTTTCCACCTGATTCTTGTCATTGTTTCAGCGGTTGCCGCCATGATGCTGTTTGCGGCAGCCACCCAGGGCTGGTTTCTAACCAAAAACAAAATCTGGGAAACCGTGCTGCTTCTAGCGACTGTTTTTATACTGTTCAGACCGGGTTTCTTTATGGATATGATTTATCCACCACTGCAAGAAGTTCCAGCAGCAAAAATTTATGAAGTGACTGAAAAATTGCCCGAAAACGCACAGATTCGCGTTCAGGTTAAAGGTGAAACGATAGAAGGCAATGCCGTTGATAAAATTGTCATGTTACCTGTGGGAGCAGCTGGACCAGGCAAGGAACGTCTAAAAAAGGCAGCGGGTCTGGAGCTTAAAGAGGAAAACGGCAAACTGATTATTGATAATCTGGTCTTTGGCGGTGTTGCCGAAAAACAAAAGCTCGATTTTGACTGGGAGATTGCCAGCGTGCAAGTCCCCAATCAACGCCCGGCAAAACAGTGGTTTTATCTTATTGCCCTGATTTTGCTTGCGCTGGTATGGATGTCACAGAAAGCGCGAATCCGCAAACAGCAAACCATACAGATTGCTTAGGAAACAAACCATGTTTAATCAAATACTCGTGGCAGTAGACCTGTCAACAGAAAAAGTTACAAAAAAGCTCTGTCAGACAGCAAATGATATGGCTGAAAAATATCAGGGTGAAATCACCCTCATGACGGTGATACCGGATTATGGAATGCCGATTGTTGCCAGTTTCTTTCCTGAAGATGCGCAGAAGAAACTCAGGCTTGAAGTGCAAGAAAAACTGCAGGCACTCGCCAAAATCCACTTCAAGGTACCAACAAGCATTCAGCTTAAACAGGGTAAACCCAGAAAGGTCATCCTTAAAACAATAGAAGAGCAAAAACCGGATCTGGTTATGATCGGCTGTAGACTCAAAAACTCAGAAAATGCCCAGGCTTTTTTGGGAGCAACCGGCACTGCCGTGAGTGACCGTGCCAGTTGCAGTGTAATGATTGTGCGGTAAGTTTTTATTAAAGTTCAAGTTTCGGAGTTCAAATCTATCGTTACGCAGAGGAATACAGAGATATTCGCAGAGAGTCGCAGAGATTGTAAAAAAGAAGAAACAATTTACATTTCCTTCGTTTGATACTTTTATAATGTTAACTCCGTGGTTCTCTGCGATCTCATTATTGTTTGATAAACTCCTGCATCCGTTTTTCATCCAGACCTGGCTTGTCAACCTTTAGATAGGCGACTCCCTCTTCTGCTGAAATAGCAACCTGCTTGATGCCGTTCACGGCGAGCAACTGTTGTCTGGTTTGCTCAATATCCTTGAGCAAGTCATCTTTTAGCTTGATCAATTCACTCTTAAAGTAATCAGGTTTGGGCAGGCTGATTGCAACCAGAAGCAGGATAATGGCGCTTATCGCACCAAAAACAAAAACGCCTGAAATCCCCCATTTTTGCAAAACCAGTCCACCAAGCGCGCCCCCTACAAAAATACCAAAAAACTGCGAAGTAGAATAAACACCCATTGCCGTGCCCTTGGTATTGACATCAGAATACTTGGCTACCAGGGATGGCTGGACGGCTTCCATAAAGTTAAAACCGATAAAGAAAATCAGGAAAGCCAGCATGAGCGGATAAAAACTAAAAGGGCTATAACCCAGCATAAGCTGTGAAATAATCAGCAGCAGCACCGCAATAATAAAAATCTTTTTAATTTTATGATATTTCTCGGCAATAATAATCAGCGGAATCGAGAGCAAAAATGAAACCAGCAAAATGGGCAGATAAATTTTCCAGTGCTGAGCAGTGGCAATATTCAAATGATCCCTGAAAATCAGTGGCAATACACTGAAGTTGGCGGTCATCAATAAATGCAGCAAGAATACACTGGCATTCATCCGCATTAAGGTTCCCTGGGTCAATACCGGCTTGATAAATGCCCGAATAATCCCCGCATCACGATGTATGACGGTTTGCTTTGGCGTTGGTACGGCAAATACAATCAGGCTAATACCAATCAGCGCAAGCAGGGCAGTCGTCCAGAAGACAGCGGAAAGTCCACCCCAGTGACTGATTATTGGTCCAACCACCATTGCCACTGAAAAAGCCATGCCGATACTCATACCGATAAAAGCCATCACCTTGGCGCGATGATCCTCACGAGTCAGATCCGCAGCCAGCGCCATTGTCGTCGCGGCAATCGCACCACTGCCCTGCACTGCACGCGCCATAATCGTTATATAAATATCATGCGACAAAGCCGCAATCACACTACCAATGGCAAACACCAGCAAACCGCCAATAATGACCGGCTTACGCCCAATATGATCAGACAGCAAACCCAGCGGAATCTGAAATAAAGCCTGCGTCAAACCGTAAATACCAATCGTCAGACCAATCAAAAAAGGGCTTGAATGAGTCAGCTCTTTGGCAAATAGCGGCAGCACAGGCAAAATCATAAACAAACCAAGCATCCGCACCGCAAACACAGCAGATAGAGAATAAGCCGTTCTGGTTTCAAGTGAATTCATAACATATCGCTTCTTGTATTTTGGACAGGCCGGCAATAATAACAGATTCTGTTTTTGACTAAATTGCTATTTGCTAATCTGCCACTTCTACCACCCATCCCCCCTGTTTTTACATATTTTGCGCAGGTTGGATTAGCATAGCGTAATCCAACATAGTGCCATGATCTTGTCGGATTACGCTCAGGCTAATCCTGACCTACAAAGCTAGCGAATGAAATAAGGGAGCAAAACAAGAAGGATTCCAACAATCACCAATACAGTTACAGATGGCACAAAATAAGGATAAATCATTAACACCATGCCTGTTACCAAAGGCACAACCGCTTTCTGTTTACGCCCATAAGAGAAAAAACCAAGACCTATTCCCCCAAACAAAACACTCCAAAGCAACATTGACTCATTCATACCCATCCCCCCTGTTTTTATATATTTTTTGCTCAGCCTGTATCTAGCGAGGCTCCGCCTCAGACCGACAAGCCATGAGGTAGCTCCGGTTAGTCACCAGAAGTGCTAAGCTTCTGTCATAGCCGAATCATCGGCGGGAGGGTGATAAAACCCAAATTGCTAACCGGAG
>JALVDQ010000297.1 GCA_027008885.1 Thiotrichaceae bacterium
TGTTTATGTTCTTTGACTTGAGAGCCATAATTAATGGGCATTTGCCAACCGGCAAAATCAACCATTTTGCCATTTGATTCAAGGTGCTTGTCGTATAACGGGGTATGTTGTGGTTTGTTTTCAGTTTGTGTTGCTTGTTCGGACATTAATTATTGCTCCATCTGTTGCCCGGTAAATCATAGGCATAATCATAGACATAAAAAAAGGGCGGCAGAAAAAATTCTGCCGCCCCTCTGTCCTGTTACCTGAGAGATTCCCTGAACCATTAATTGAAATAACGATTCAGGTTAAACCCTTCGGTGGAAATCTTGTAATCTACTCTTTTACTATAGTAGACACGCTGTTTCACTCTCCAGAGCCAGCCTTTATCCCGCAGTCCTTTTGCCTGAGCGTTTCCGGGCGGATTTGCGCCTTCGGCTTTCAATGCCTTGAATATCTCCTGCGGGAGAAATCACTGAGGTTGCAACTTTACCAGAGTAAATTGGCAAGAGCAATTTTTAGAACTGTCTGAAGATATGAGTCGTAACAAGGAAGCTGATTTATACACTCTTCACGGTTAAAATTTCGCAATTTCTTGAGCGTGAAAAGTGTAAGCAGCTCTTTGATTCAAACTTGTTGAGTATTAGTTATTACTACCCTTGTCATCTTTCTCAAGAATTTTAACCAGTCTGTCTGCTGGCACATAACCAGGTATCAGCTTGCCAGATTTGGTGATTAAGGCAGGTGTTCCGTTGACTCCAATTTCCTGCCCCAGGTTATATTGTGTTTCTACCGGATTTTCACAGGTCTTTTCTTCAATTTGTTCACGTTTCTTGGCTTTTGTCAGCGCAGTTTGCTGATCATCCGCACACCAGACACTGACCGCTTTTTTGTAAGAATTGGAATGAATGCCTGCGCGCGGGAACATCAGATATTCAACAGTGACACCTGCTTCATTTAGCTTTGGTACTTCACGATGTAATTTCGCGCAGTAGGGGCAATCAATATCAGTGAACACAGTCAATTTGTGCTTTTCATTTTTCGCCTTAAACACAATTGGCTTGTTGTCCTGCTTTTCCATAATCCCCTTGCGGACGGACTGTTTGGCAATATTGGAAACATTTTCGCGTGTTTCAAGGTTAATCATGTCACCATTAATAAAGTATTTTCCATCTGCTGAAACATATACGACTTCGGTTCCGTACATCGCTTCATAAAGATTGGGTATCTTGCTTTCTTTCAATGAGCTTGGCGCAACTCTTAAATGTTTTTCGAGGATTTTTTTGAGCGATTCCAGGACTTCTGCCTTGTCAGTACCGCTTTTCGCAGTGTCTTTTTTGGTCGCATCTGCCGTGTCTTTCGCGTCAGTCGCTGTGCCGGAAACTTCTGCCTGTGTTGTCGCAAACAGCGAGAGGAGCAGTGCAGCGATAAAAGATGCACTCAGGATGGTTTTTTTAATCATTTTATTCCTTCTTTAATTCTAATGGTGAGATTTCGCACATTATACGCCATTGCAGTGCTAAAGATCATTACATAATGGCAAGTAATTTATGCTATAAGTTTGCCCATGTGTACGTTTCAGCAGAAACTTTAGATGCAGAATCAAGCGCGTGGATGATGTTTTTTATGCAATTTCTGCAAACGTGCCTTGGCAACATGCGTATAAATTTGTGTTGTAGACAAGTCACTATGACCCAATAACAATTGCACGACACGCAAATCCGCTCCGTGGTTTAATAAATGCGTGGCAAACGCATGGCGTAGTGTATGCGGAGATATTTTCTGGCTGATTCCAACTTCCAGGGCATAGCGTTTAATCAGGTACCAGAACGCCTGTCTGCTCATGCCTGAGCCCCTGCGTGTAACAAAAAAGGCACTGCACACCCCCTTCCCTGCCATTAACTCAGGTCGCGCTACGGTTTTATACTGAAGCAACCAGTCAACCGCCATATCCCCCATTGGCACCAGACGTTCTTTATTTCCCTTGCCAGTCACACGCACCACTCCCTGCTGCAAACCGAGCTGCGACTGTTGCAGTGACACCAGCTCCGAGACACGCAAACCAGTCGCATAAAGCAGCTCCAGCATGGCACGATCCCGCAAACCAACAGGATCAGTAATATCAGGCGCTTGCAGAAGTGCATCCACTTGTGATTCGCTCAGGGTATCAGGCAGTATTTTTGCCAATTTAGGAGATTCTATCAAGGCGCTGGGGTCTTCTTCGATGCGCCCTTCCCTGAGCTGGTAGCGATAAAAACGGCGTATACTGGAAACCAGTCGCGCAAGACTGCTGGCTTTTACCCCTTTTTTTCCGCGGTAAGCAATAAACCCCTGAATATCCGCATTTCTGACATCCAGTAATTCAAGTCGTGATTTGGCAAGCCAGTCCGAGAATGATTTCAAATCACGCCGATAGGCAGAGAGCGTATTCTGGCTTAAGCCCCGTTCAGACCACAAGGCATCCAGAAACTCATCAATAACGGGGTTTTGCTGTT
>JALVDQ010000298.1 GCA_027008885.1 Thiotrichaceae bacterium
TAAAAGCATGATGCCCCCTTTGGGTCAGGATTGTCCATCCCAACGAGTAAAATTCTTTAACAGTTGCAAACCGTCATCCGCACTTTTTTCTGGATGTGCCTGAATAGCAAACACATTGTCTTTTGCTATGGATGAAGGATACAGGATTCCAAATTCGGTTTCGCCAGAAATAATCGATTTATCGTCCGGGTCAACAAAATAGCTATGCACAAAATAAAAGTGCGCATTATCTTTGATACCTTTCCAGAGAGGATGATCTTGCGTTTGCCTGATTTGATTCCAGCCCATTTGCGGAATTTTCAGGCGATTCCCTGCCGCATCGGTGGCACCGATATGATCAGTAAAATGTTTGACCGTGCCTTTGTATTTGCCAATGCAATCCACTCCACCGCCTTCGACGCTGTGTTCCATCAAGACCTGCATCCCCATGCAAACACCAAGAAAAGGTTTATTGCGCGAGGTTTCAGTAACCACATCAACCAGTTCGCGTTTATGCAGTTCACTCATGCAATCGCGGGCAGCCCCCTGTCCAGGAAAAACAATGCGATCAGCCTTGATAATTTCAGCGGGAGAAGAAGTAATCACCACCTTGTCATCAGTAACGTGCTGCAAGGCTTTATGCACTGAATGCAAATTACCCATACTGTAGTCGATTACTGCGATCATTAGAGTGACCCCTTGGTTGATGGAATAGCCTCTGCTGCCCGTTCGTCACGCTCAACCGCCATTCGCAGTGCGCGACCAAACGCCTTAAAAACAGTTTCTGCAATGTGGTGCGCGTTTTTACCGCGGATATTATCCAGGTGTAAACTGACCTGGGCATGGTTGACAAAGCCCTGAAAAAATTCGCTGAACAAATCCACATCAAAATTCCCGATCATGGCACGTTTATAATCAATATTGTCCTGTAATGAAGGACGACCTGAAAAATCAATCACAACACGCGAGAGTGCTTCATCCAGCGGAACATAAGCGTGCCCATAACGGCGAATACCCTTTTTATCCCCAATTGCCTGGGCAAAAGCTTGCCCCAGCGTGATGCCAATGTCTTCTACAGTGTGATGATCATCAATCTGGGTATCACCATTGGCTTCGATCTCAATATCAATCATGCCATGCAGTGCAATTTGATGCAGCATGTGCTCGAGAAAAGGCACATCGGTTTTAAAGCGGGCTTTTCCCGTGCCATCAAGGTTGATGCTAACGCTTATCTGGGTTTCAAGTGTATCGCGGGTAATAGAAGCTGTACGTTCAGTCATATTTCTGTAAGGATAAATTTAACAGCGCTATATTAGCATTATTGAAACTTGTTGGAGAACTAGCTGTAAGAGATATTTAAAAAAATAAGTACCCAAACAAAATTAACTCAAGTTTCGGAGCTCAAAAACAGCATAGAAACACTGATTCCAGTCGTTCAGTTTAAGTAACGCAGAAAGCCGCAGAGTTAACATTATAAAAAGTATCAAATAAAAATGTGCAAACGAAGGAGGCGTGCAAACGAAGGATAGCGTGCAAACGAAGGAGATGTAAATTATTTTCCTTCTTTATGATCTCTGCGGTTCTCTGCGTAACGATAGATTTGAACTCCGAAACTTGAATAATTTATTACTGACAGGAACTAAATCATTCTGTAAAATGTCTATCTCCAGACAGTGTTTATCTTTTTATGATAATTAAGAAAATAAACCTGTCATCAGGGACTTAGTTCCCAAGAATCAGGGGGCGATCTGGCTTCGACGTGGATCACAAAACCTGAGGAATAATGAAGTGCGTGTTTTTGTATAGCAGCACTTAAACACTAGCTTTTACCTGCTAGCAGTTAAACAGAGCAGTATGTAGTTTTAATACTTTAGGGGGGCGATCTGGCTTCGACGTGGATCACAAAACCTGAGGAGCATGTAGTGCGTTTAGTGAGCACTTAAACACTAGCTAAAAAACTTTAGTTGCCAATGATGACAACTACGCTCTAGCTGCCTAAACAGCATCGCTAGACTCCTGACCTTTCCTCGTCCGTAGGGCAAGTGTTCGGGATCATTTATACGGAATCGCGGTGAAGTACGTCTGGGACGGAACCGTTAAAACTTTACCAGAACCGCGTTTATCAACCCTGTCTGTTGGGTAGATAATCGTTAAATCAATAAACAGACTAAACATGTAGCGCCTTCAGGCGGAGTATTCGCGGACGCGGGTTCAATTCCCGCCGCCTCCACCATTTTTTAGTTCGTAACAGTTCGCAGAACATCCAGAAACCCGCATTCCAGCGGGTTTTTTTGTGCCTTTTGATTCCGTAGCAGTTCGTACCAGTTCGCACCCATTCGCCTGAAAACGGGGTACTTGTCAGGGTATTTTTGCTATGTTTTTATCAGATACCCTCTTTTTTCATCTTGGAAGGATTGTTGCTATGAAGCGGATGCTCAACCATACAATAGTAAAAATCTGTTTCTCTTTGAAATTAAATTAATTG
>JALVDQ010000299.1 GCA_027008885.1 Thiotrichaceae bacterium
GGCAAATTTGCTTTCGACAGAAAAACACAGTGTGCCAGCCAATATCATCAGTTTAAATCATACCGTTATTAGCGCTGAAATTACCGGGCGCGCGCTCTCAATCCTGGTTGAAACAGGGGATTATGTCAGCAGGGGGCAAAAACTTGTGAGTCTTGATTGCCGCTCTTATGTGCTTGCCAAAAAACAGGCTCAGGCTGCCCTGAAACTGGCAATCAGCCAGCTTAACTACGCCAAAAAGCAGTTTGCCCGCAACCAGCGTTTGCTTAAACAGGGTACAATTCCAAGAGAACTTTATGACAAGGCAGAAGCAGCCCAGTTAACCTCCCTGGCTGAAATTGAATTAAAGAAAAGTGTGATTGAATCAAGCAATCTGACCATAAGACATTGCCAGATTAACGCCCCTTTTGCGGGTCAGATTACGCAGCGCATGGTTCAAAAAGGGCAGTTAGTCACTCCGGGCACGCCACTTTTGCAACTGATGCAGAGCAACCACCGGGAAATAAAGGCGAGCGTCTCAGCCGAAGAGCTTGCGAGCCTGAAAAAAAGCAAAAAGATCACTTTTACCGTAAATAAAAAGCACTTCAGGACATCCATCCGCAGCATTATTCAGAACGTGGATGAGCGCACCCGGACGCTGCAAGTCCGCCTGAGATTACCCCAAAAGCTTAACCTCGCAGCAGGTCTGTCGGGGCGTATCGAATGGCAGGGAAACAACAGGCTGCTGCCCGCAGAATATATTTTACGGCGCGATAAGCAGCTTGGTGTAATGCTGGTGGAAGATATTGTCGAAGGCATCGGCAAGGCTCGTTTCGTCGCCTTGCCAAATGCCAAAGAAGGACAGGCAGCAGCAGTCAATCTGCCTTCCGGCAGTGCCGTTATCACCAAAAACCGCTACCGGGTTCAGGCGGGCGATACGGTCAAGGTGCAATAAATCTTCGCATGTACGCCAAACTGATCCAGAATCATGTGCTCGCCAACCTCACTTTTGTGCTGGTGCTGATTGTTGGCTACCTCTCCTATCAGCAGCTGCCACGGCAGCAAGATCCCACCATTAATTTTAACTGGATTACCATTGTCACTTTGCTGCCGGGAGCATCTGCCGCAGATGTGGAAAGCCGTGTCACAGACGTACTCGAAGATGCCATCAACGGCATTCCCGACATGCGTTTTGTCTCCAGCAACAGCCGTGAAAATACCTCCAGCATTCTGGTGCGCTTTGAAGACATGGATGAGCGCACCTATGACAAGCGCCTCTCCGATCTGCGGCGTGAACTGCAAAATGTGCAGGATCAACTGCCAGATGAAGCCAGCGATACCAAAATCATTGAGATCACCTCCGGCAATGCCTTTCCCGCAGCATTGATTGCGGTTAGCTCTCAGGCGGATGATGAAAATCTGCGGCAGAGGGCGCACGCAGTCCGTAAAGCCATTGCCCAGATGTCAGGCGTTGACCGGGTTGATGCGGTAGCCTTGAATGATCCCGAACTACAAATCAGTTTTATTCCTGAAGCACTGGAATCATTGCATTTAACCCCGGGGCAACTGGCAGATTCATTGAAACTCTGGTTTCAGGATATTTCTGCGGGAACGACCACGATTGGAAAACAAAGCTGGCTGGTACGCATGGTGGGCAAAACCAGTGATCCATCCAGAGTCGCGGAGATGCCTATCCCCGGCTTGTCGGGAGAAATCCCGCTGGCGCGCATTGCCAATATCCAGCGGGCGCGAAAAAAAGCCTCCCAGCAAGTCCGCATGAATGGCAAACCCTCGGTTTTGCTATCGGTACTAAAACAGGACAATACCAATGTCATCGAACTGGTTGAACGCCTCGAAAAGTGGGTAAAGCAGCAAAACAGACTAAATACAGCCAGTGGCGTTAGCATCAAAATGATTGATAACCAGACGCTACCGACCGTACAGGCGATCAGCATTATGCAAAGTAATGCACTGATTGGTTTATTCCTGGTGCTGTTTGTTTCCTGGCTGTTTTTGGGAACACAAATCTCACTGCTCACGGCAATTGGCATTCCCTTTATCCTCGCGGCTACTTTCTGGATCCTGTCAGCCACTGGCGAGACATTAAACATTACCGTATTGCTTGGAGTCGTGATTGTTTTGGGAATGCTGGTAGATGATGCCGTGGTGGTGGTTGAAGCCATTTACTACCGTTTGCAGCGTGGTATGGATGCCTTAAATGCCGCCAAAGATGCCATGCGCGAAGTGGCACTGCCCGTGACCACCGCTGTATTAACCACAATTGCCGCTTTTTTGCCGCTGATGCTGTTGCCCGGTATTCTGGGCAAATTTATGCGTGTCATCCCCATGGTGGTGACGATTGCACTGAGCATCAGCCTCATCGAAGCCTTCTGGATGCTACCCACCCATGTGCATGGCGCAAAACTCGATTTTGACAAAAAATCAAAAATACAAAGCTGGCGTGAATCTGCTATTCACTGG
>JALVDQ010000300.1 GCA_027008885.1 Thiotrichaceae bacterium
TTTACAACCTGGTAAAATCTAACGCCAAGCTAAAGGGCTTGCCGGTTAACTGGCACAAAACCAAAATCTGGCACAAGCTCAAACGAAACTACAAACCGTTGAAAACCCCCTGCGTTAGGCAAGTCCTTTTAAGCATATTGTTAGGTTTTATTATATTTTGAGAACTCCGCTCCAATATTTTTATATAAATCTTTAACCCATTTAGGTTGTTTTTTTTCATTGTATTTCAATATATTAACTCTTGGATCAAGGGGTGAGATAACTACAGTAATGTTATTAATTCCAACATCATTTGCCAATATAAATAACTCCTCTATAGTTTTATCTCCCATTGCGAGACAACCAATTGAAACAGCTTTTCCATGGATGAATATGTTTGATCCTGGTTTAGTTCTGCCTTCTATTTTTGCATGAGCAAGGTCAAATTCGTTTGGGTAGTTAAGCTTCATTGATAAATGATAAGAGCTATTTGGGTTTAAGCCAATTATTTTATAAATACCTTCTGGTACTTGATAATCTCCTTCTCTTAGTTTTGGTCCAGTTTTTCCACTGAGTTTCCTTATTTTATAAGAACGGATAAATTTATTTTTATCATTACTATCTTTTGCCCATATCTCTAAACGCTTTTCATTTTTTAGAGCTAGAAAAGTAAGCTCTTTGGGAGGATAAGAAATATTATTTTGTTTAAAAAAAGGGATTAGTTCGTCTCTTACTCTTGCTCCATAAAGACTAACAATTTCGTTTGTTGTTTTCTTTCCGAATATTTTCTGTTTTACAGGAACCCATAAACCGCGTGCAAATAAAAAAAAGCCTATAACTAACAAAGCCATTATTATAATTGTAAGTAAATATTTACGACTCATTCTCTATCTCTTTAAAGCCCCCCACTTTTTTGCTGCTTTTATACGAGGAGCTCACGAGTTACCGATTTCATTAACCTAACAGTTTAATAGGCGGCTCGCCTAATTTAGTTATAGGAACCAACCGACTAGACACAGTTTACTACCTTTAGTCCAATTTACAAGCGATACATATGGAGTGAATACGAGATAGAAATTACTTAATACCCATCCCCTATTTTTTTACATATATCCTTTTCTTGGCAGAATGGATAAATTTAGATGGCTTTTGCGTCGCTGATACCTAACGCTGAGCTAAAGGGCTTGCCGGAATAACTGGCACAAAGCCAAAATCTAGCGCAAGCTCAAACGAAACTATAAACCGTTGAACCCCACCCTGCGTTAGGCAAGTCCATTTTAAGCATATTGTTAGGTTAAGTAATAGAATACATTGCTAGTATATTAACAATTTGTGCTAAAGCATAATAACATATTCAAAATTTATCATGCATGAGGCAAACTTGAGCTGATATCAGGAAAGCCTTCTAATAGTATCATATTTTCTTTATAGTTCCGGTAAGACAAAAAAATATACTCGTTCCAATAGTTTTTACTTAGACCATATTTCATTAGATTTTCATACGCTTGCTTCCTATCACCTACTTTCATTTTAAATAAATTTCTTTCAAAATATAGCAACCAGTCTTGTTCAACTGATGGATTAAAACTTCCATCATGAGCGTTTTTTCCTAAAATATATGGCGTTGTAAAGACAACAGAATAATCAATATTTGTGTTTATGAATGGCGGAGGAAGAACCCGAACAAACCATATTTCTCCTGAATATCCAGTATAACCACTTGAGGAAATAACTTTTATGCTTTTATTTGTTATTAATTCTCTTAAAAATACATAGTTAGCATCCTTCCCTTCATGTTTATAGATTCCCATTCTGGATGCTTGCATTGTTTCGAATAGCGTTAACAATCCTTCATCCGTATTTTGAGATTTGCAAAAATCAATGGCTACTGTAGCACTTGATTCTTTTTTTGCACCTTCAGATGATAAATCAAAGGCACTCCAGCAAAAAAAATATGAGTAAGTTAACGGGCTTACTGGAGGATAAGATGGCATGTATTCCTCCTCTGCCTGTATATGTGCATCCACCAACTTTTGAAGCGGGGGTAATACAGCCATCTGTTCGATCAATATAGATAGTTGGTTTTGAGCATATATATAAAGACCATGTAACGGATCGTATTTTTCTAGGTCATTTTCCGATATTACTGATCTTTGATATTCTTCTGCATTTATTTTAGCCTCTTTCCAGTCTGAAAGATTCATTATTTTTCTCTTAAAAACATGATTAGCTGACTTTATTATCTTTCTCGCTATTGGTCCTCTAGCTGGATTTATGGATTTTTTCTTCTTTTTTGATTTTGGCATTTTTAGTCTCTATGTCCTTATATTGAACATAATATTAAAGCCAAATCGGAGTTATCACAATAACAATTCTTGGTGAAATGCAAAAATTTGCCAACTGGAAAAACCTAACGCTGAGCTAAAGGGCTTGCCGGATTAACTGGCACAAGCTCAACCGAAACTACAAA
>JALVDQ010000301.1 GCA_027008885.1 Thiotrichaceae bacterium
AAAAAATACCAATCAAAATTCAAACGAAACAATTGACCAGGCCGTCTCGGAAAGTAGTGCCTACGAGATAATCCGCAAGCGTTTAGAACAGCAAGCGAATACGCTGGAAGCACACACCAAAGAACTCAACGAAGCTCGTCTAAAAGAATTTGGCAGTTCCAAAATGGCGGTTTTGGGTCGCTTGCGGGTGCGTACTGAAAACAACTGCATTGCGCGGGATATTGCACGAGTTGGTGATTACCTGATTTTTGGTTATAACGTCTTTATTGGTCTAAAGAAAGAAACACGCATTGAAGATGTCTTTATGACTTATCGCCTGAAGCAGACGGGCGAGAATGGTGATGAATTTGAGTTTGAAACTATCCCTCTGGCTGACAGCTTTTTAAGCGAAAAACGCTTTGTTGCCGATTTTAATGAGCTGTATACCTATTATAAAAACACCCACCTGATTCAGCTTGTTGTAAAAGATAGCAAGTTGCTGGCTGCGTTTCAGATTGGCAATACCATCAATGATATTCGTGTTTTCCGCTGGGCGATTGATGCCGATGAGAATATTACTTACATTGATAATCGTGGCGAACAGGATATTGCACTGCCCGAAAAATATGATTTTGAATGGATCGAAACAAGGCGTGAAGATTCAGTTCAGGGGCGCTTTCCACATATTAATATTCTGGATACAATCTTTGTCGAAACCATTGGCGGCGATCTTACCGTTAAAATTGAAAATAATACCGAAACGGGTCAGGGCATTTATGCCGAACCAGTGGACGAGGTCAATCAATCTATTGACGATGCTGAAATTGCCTATGCTGATCTTGGCAAATTTATTCTGCTGCGAATCACGCCTTATAAAGAATC
Organism: Thiotrichaceae bacterium; assembly: GCA_027008885.1. GTDB lineage: Bacteria > Pseudomonadota > Gammaproteobacteria > Thiotrichales > Thiotrichaceae > Cocleimonas. Next base: position 862 of record JALVDQ010000301.1, read on the forward strand.
CACCACCCGCTACCTGATTTATAACAAGGTTAACCAGCAGGTAAACCGCATTGATGCGCTGGGTCGCTCTTGTCAGCGTTTGCCCGAAGATCATGGCATTATCTATCCTGGCGGGATTTATCTGCAAAATGGTGAGATTAAAACCTTTGCTGAAAGTACCAGGGGTATGCGTTTTAAACGTGCCTTAAAATCACCCAATGGCGAAGATATTCTGTATGTTTTCTATGAGCCAGAAGAGGGTAAATCAGGGCTGTTCTCATACAATATGATTGAAAAAGACCTTGCCAATCCACTCTTTGGGCATGGTTACGCTTTTTATCCTGATGGCAAAATGGTGATTTTTAATGCCGAAAGTGACGAGCCAACCCGTATTCATTCGATGCAAATCTGGCAGACCGCTTTTTCTTCGGATGAATACGCCAGTCAGCAACCCGTCAGCACGTCTTTTTACGCCAGCATTGGCAATGCCGAACTGGTACGCGGCATTTCAGAGCTTTACAGTATCACTCGGGAGATTGGTAAACAAAGCGCCTCAGCGGCACTCTATAACGAGCTGTCACAAGCCTATGAACGCCTGCTCAACAGCTACTACTGGCTGGACAAGCCGGAACTGCAAGGCATTAAAACCTCATTACGGGAAATCAGCCAAACCTCAGAGCTGGTGCTGGATGAGTTTGAAAAAGTCGAAAGCATTCGGCAGCGTGCAAACCAAGCCATGCAGGAAGCCGAGAAAGAGCAACAGACGATCTTCGCCAAACTGCTGCCCGATAGCTGGGACAAGGTAGAAGAGTTTGTCAATGCACTCGATGCGATTCGCAAGCAGCGCGGACACCTGCTCACAATCAAGGAGTATCGCTATATTGATCAGCAAAAAATTGATCAACTAGATACCGAGCTGCGAGAAAAGCAGGAAACACTGGGGGCAGAAACGCTCACCTTTTTATCACAGGAAAAGGCACTAAAACCTTACGAAAAAAAGCTGCAAACGCTGGATCATGCAGCAGAACAGGCGCAAACCAGAGTACAGATCAAAAAAGTCATTGAAGATTACGAGAAAATGGCAAGTGATCTGGACCTGATCAGCGAGCTGGTTTCCACCCTGCAAGTGGAAGATGCCACCCTGCGAACCCGCATTATTGAAGGCATCTCAAGTATTTATGCCAGACTTAATCAAAGCAAGGCACGCGCCAGACACACCTTGAAAGAACTCGGTTCAGCCGAGGCAGTGGCGCAGTTTAGTGTGCAATTTAAACTGTTTTCACAAAGTATTGCCAATGCCGTCGGGCTTGCCACCACGCCTGAAAAAGCTGATGAACAACTCAATCGCCTGCTGATTCAGCTTGAAGAGCTGGAAGGTCAGTTTAGCGAACACGATGAGTTTTTGGCAGATATTATTAACAAACGTGATGAAGTCTATGAAACCTTTGAGTCGCACAAACAATCGCTGATTGCCGAGCGTCAACGTCGTGCGCAAAACCTGCTGGATGCCGCTGAACGAATCCTTGTCTCGATTCAACGCCGTACCCAAAAACTCACCGATATTGATGCGCTCAACACCCTGTTTGCCTCTGATCCACTGGTTATA
>JALVDQ010000302.1 GCA_027008885.1 Thiotrichaceae bacterium
TGGAAGCTAGTTCTCGGACAAGCTCCTAGGAGCCTGTCCGAGAACTAAGTTTTTAAAAATTTCAATCAATATATAGTGGTTTTCGCATTAAGAAAACACTATATATTGTGATCACATTTTTTGGAGGCTAGTTCTCGGACAGGCTCCTAGCCGCCGCAGTTGCCACCACAACAACCGTCTGTATTTTCCTCTTGACCGCCATGACTACCACATCCGCCAGATGCGTGGGGGTGACCATGCGCAATTTCTTCTTCGCTGGCATCTCGCACGTCTTTTACTGCAACATCAAAATGTAGTGTTTCACCAGCCAGCGGATGATTAGCATCAATATTGACAGTATCTCCTTCTACACTGGCAATCGTAATGATTTGTGTACCATGCGCGGTTGAAGCATGAAACTGCGCGCCAGCCACCAGATTTTCGTCAGAAATACCTTCAAACATGCTACGCGGGACGGCTTCAGTCAGTTTTTCATCCCGAACGCCATAAGCATCTTCTGGTGGTATAACAACATGAAAGTCATCGCCTGCCTGTTTTTCCTCAAGTGCTTTTTCCAGCCCCTTGATGATACCGCCTGAACCATGCATATACTGAAATGGCGCATTTTCATCCGCCTGGTCGATGATTTCACCATCATCGTTTTTTAGTGTATAAGTAAGTGTTGCTACCTTGTTTTGAGAGATTTTCATAATATTTATCAGGATTCATTTTATTAAGAGCGGGTGAGTCTGCCATAAATTAATATAAACTGAAAGTTAGCTCATGTTATTCTTTTATCTTTTTCGGGATTTTTAAGAGAATACTCTCAAATGTCATTTAGGCGACTGTTTTACACCTTGCTACTCTACCTGATATTTCCTTTTGTCATCCTTAAACTTTACTGGCGAAGTTTATCCAGCCCTGCCTATCGACAACGTATTCATGAACGCCTTGGTCTGGTAAGGCTGGACACTAAAAAAGCGGTTATCTGGGTTCACGCCGTATCCGTGGGTGAAACAATTGCGGCAAAACCACTGATTGAGTCATTGATAAAAAAATATCCTGATTATCAGGTACTCGTCACCACCACCACACCAACCGGCTCAGAAAGAGTCATATCACTTTTTGGAGAACGGGTTGCGCATGTTTACTACCCTTATGACTTGCCAGAAATTATCCAGCGTTTCCTGAAACGTGTAAAACCCAAAATTCTAATCGTGGTAGAAACTGAAATCTGGCCCAACTTATATGCCGCCTGTAATAAACGGCAAATACCGATTGTTATCGTCAATGCGCGTTTATCAGAAAAATCAAGCAGGGCTTATCTAAAAATTAAAGCATTAGTTGCCGAAACCTTGTCGTATGTAAATACCATTGCGGTTCGCTCGAAAGCTGATGCACAACGATTTTCTGAGATCGGCGCAAACAGTAAAATTATCAGGGTCGCAGGAAACATTAAATTTGATCTTAAACTCGACCAGCAACAAATAAAAAAAGGCAGGGAGCGTCGTCAACAATGGGGCAAAGAACGAAACGTCTGGGTTGCTGCCAGTACCCACGATAAAGAAGATGAACAGATACTGCAAATCTATAAAAAACTGTTGTCTGTGCATCCTGAACTGCTCCTGATTATAGTACCCAGACACCCGGAACGCTTTGATAAAGTCTATGCGCTCTGCCAGAAGTTTTATACAGATAGAGACGCAGATAGCGACAAAGGAAACATCCTGCGTCATTCCGGTATTAAGAGCTATCAAAACACACATGCCAACATTATCATCGGCGACAGCATGGGTGAAATGCAAAGCTGGTTTGCGGCTTCTGACGTCGCCTTTATAGGGGGAAGCCTGGTAAATGTAGGTGGACACAACCCCCTGGAAGCAATTGCCCAGGGAATCCCGGTGACTAGCGGACCTTATATGTTTAACTTTGAAGACATAAGCTCAGAACTGGCTCAATCCGGTTTATTGTTTATCTGCCAGAATCAACAACAGATTGAGCACAGGATAAAGCAGCTGCTAGCACGGGACAAGACAGATTTGCAGCATAAGGCAGAGGCAATTATGCAACAACAAGGTGGGGTTAGTGAGCGTTTGATGAGTATTATTTCTGAGCAATTGACTGTTTGAGAACGGTTCTCTGAACACCCATCCCCCCTGTTTTTTATATATTTTTCGCGTGGCTTGTCCTGAGAAACAAAATACGGGAGCGGTGCTTAAACAATGTGCCATTCCGCGATTCGCATATTCAACTCTGACTACATGCTCTGCTTCTGTCTTCTGCCCTCTGTCTTCTGTCCTCAGAAATACCCATCCCCCCCCTTTTTTTATATATTTCCGCTGGTTAGCAAAATCTTCTATGTCGCATTGGCTTCGCGCATTGCCATTTTCTCATCCATTAGTTCCTGCAACGATTTGGGTTTTCCGGTTTCCTTATTGATTGTAGAGGGGTTTTCATCGCTACT
>JALVDQ010000303.1 GCA_027008885.1 Thiotrichaceae bacterium
TTTCTCCAGCAGGACAGGCATTATTGCAAGGTGGTAAAAAATCCCGATAAACAGGTCGGCGGGTACGCACAGCCCCCGTTCCCTTATGAGATTCTATAAGATCTGGAATTGCAGTCATATCAGTTAAAGCCATTTAATTGCTCCATCGTTCGGGTTCCAAGCTGGTTATTTTATAACACCTGCTGGGTGTTAATATACAAGTTAAAGATAAACTGCTAGATAGATGACAAATATCATTAAGCTGCAAACCTGCATCCATGACTTTACGACGGTAAAAAAGTATCAAAAACAGGGGGGGATGGGTTGACACAGGAGGGGTACTGTATAGAAGACAGGTGGTGAAATATATTGACTCTTTTTTGAACTCGCTTATGTACTAGTGTAGTATTGCGTCCGGCTTTTTAAAATCAGCTTTATATATTTCATAGCAAGGAAAAATGAGAAGATGGGAAAAAATGTAGTCGTGCTCGGTACTCAGTGGGGTGACGAGGGTAAAGGCAAGGTTGTTGATCTGTTAACGGAAGAGGCATCCGCTGTTGTACGTTTTCAGGGGGGGCATAATGCAGGTCATACACTTGTTATAGATGGCAAAAAAACTGTATTACATCTGATACCATCTGGAGTATTGAGAGAAGGTGTTGACTGCATTATTGGCAATGGCGTTGTGCTGGCACCTGATGCACTTCTGGAAGAACTGGAAATGCTTGAAAAAGAAGGGATTCCCGCAAGCCAGCGTCTAAAATTATCTGCTGCCTGCCAGTTAATTCTGCCTTATCATGTGGCACTTGATGCCGCGCGCGAAGTGGCTCGTGGCAACAAGGCGATTGGTACTACCGGACGTGGCATTGGTCCAGCCTATGAAGACAAGATTTCCCGACGTGGTTTACGTTTGGGAGATATGCTTGATACTGAACGCTTTAAGGAAAAATTAAAAGAAGTTATGGAATATCATAATTTCATGCTTAAAAACTACTTCAATGCTGATGAAGTCAGTTATGACGAGGTTTTGCAAGAGAGTCTGCTTATTGCCGAGAAGCTGCGCCCGATGGTGGTTGATGTACCCAATACCTTGCATAAACTGCGCAAGGCAGGCAAAAATATTATGTTTGAAGGCGCGCAGGGGACTTTACTTGATATTGATCACGGAACCTATCCTTATGTTACCTCATCAAGCACGACCGCAGGCGGAGCCTGTACCGGTTCCGGGGTTGGTCCCAAAAACCTGGATTATATTCTTGGTATTACAAAGGCTTATACGACACGAGTAGGTTCAGGACCTTTTCCTACCGAATTATTTGATGATACAGGCAAACATATTGCTGAAGTAGGGCATGAGCAGGGGGCAACAACTGGTCGTGACAGGCGTTGCGGCTGGCTGGATGCAGTTGCCTTGCGACGCTCGATGCAAATCAATAGCATAACCGGAATTTGTGTCACAAAGCTGGATGTTCTTGATGAGCTTGAAACGATCAAAATCTGTGTTGCTTATGAGTTGAATGGCGAAAAAATGGAAGTGCCACCCATAAATACCACTGAATTTGCAAAATGTACTCCCGTCTACGAAGAACATCAGGGTTGGCAGAGCAAAACCTATGGCATCACAAATTATGACGACCTTCCGGAGAGAGCTAAAGCCTACCTGAAACGTATGCAAGAATTACTGCAGACACCCATAGATATTATCTCTACTGGTCCGGATCGTGAACATACTATAATTCTTAAAAATCCGTATGCTGTTTGATTATTGGTAGTGGGGGAGTGAGTAAAAGCCTTGTTGATTTACTCGAATGCGGCAGGTTGGATTAGCGTAGCGTAATTCAACTCCAACCTAAGCCAGATAGAGTGCCACGATCTTGTCGGATTACGCTTAGGCTAAGCTGACCTACAAAACACAGCTTTGACCCACTACCAAGGAACGAAACACAGGAGCAGTGGTTAGCAACGTGCCATTCTGCGTTTTTCATACTCAACTGACTACATGCCCTGTTTTCTGTCTGCTGTAAACCCATCCCCCCTGTTTTTTATATATTTTTAGATGCGTCTCGACAAGCTTATTTCTCATTCCACTGCATTTACTCGCTCACAAGCCAGACGCGTGATAAAAAAAGGGGAAGTTACTGTGGATGGCATTGTTATTACTAATCCGGCGCAGCATATTGGTGAGGATGCACAGCTAGAGTATCTGGGGGTTGCAGTAAAAAAGCCTGAACCCCGTTATCTGATGTTTAACAAGCCTGCGGGTGTTGTATGCGCAAATCACGATGAGCGGCATGCTACTGTGTTTGATTCACTGTTTTTGCCAAGACTTGAAACATTGCACATAGCCGGACGTCTCGATATTGATACCACGGGATTGGTACTGATTACAGATGATGGAGCCTGGCTGCACCGGATAACGTCTCCCAAATACAAGCACCAAAAAACCTATTTGCTTGATCTTGATTCAGCCATTACAGACAAGCAGATAAATGCTCTGGAAAATGGCATACAGCTAAAGGGTGAGAAAAAACGATGTCAACCGGCATCTGTGTTTAAGATCAGCCAAACCCGGATCAGGCTAAGTATTTACGAAGGTAAATATCATCAGGTAAAACGTATGCTGGCGGCAGTGGGTAATCATGTGCTGCAATTGCACCGGGAAAAAATTGCCAATATCCAGTTAGATAGCAGTTTAAAGGAAGGTCATTGGAGAGAATTAACAGAAATGGAAATTAAAGGCATCTCTGACAAGGGATAATGGGAAAAGATGAATAAAAGAAGGGCGATTAGGTATTAACCTAATCGCCCAGTGACAAACACAGGAGTCTGTCTATCCAGCTATCCTGAAGTCATGCACGACTCAGGATTCCGGTTTTTTTATTTTAAGCGGTAACGGATACCCATATTGATGCTTTTGTCTGTACCATCATGGTCTGTTCCGTCATCATTAACAATTTTTGCCTCGATACTGTAATCCAGAGAATTGGTCAGTTCATAAAGGAAGGTAGAACTGAGTATATTGGTGGTAGTATCCTTGCCGCCGTCAATCTTGTTATACTGCAGTGTCCAGGCGTTTTCCCAGTCAATACGGTCATCAATTTCATGTGTTAATGTCATGTTATTAATGAATTTGTACGCATCAGAAGCACTGTTATCAAATATCGTGGTTAAAACAGCTTCATTTGAGAATTGGGTGCGGTTACTCAATGGGCGGTGATATTCAGCACCCAGCTCAAGGCCTGGCTTGTTTGTAATTCCGCTAAAGTTTGAGCCAATGTAGTTTAGACCTGCGCGAACTTTCCAGCCCAGCTTGCGGGTAGATATGCGCTCATCTACAAGTACATCACGAGCTTGCAAAACACCTGCCGCATTGAGGTTTCCAGAGAGGACACCAGAGCTTCTAAGTGCTGCTTCAATATCGGCTAACCAGTATTTCTGATAATCTTTTCTGCCATGCTTACTGGCATACTCAGCTTCTCTGGCAATGATATTGGCAATCTGGTTATATGAGGCTTTTGATGGCTTGCCATGTATCGAACCACGGTAGTTAAGTGCATCAATCAGGCGAATCGCCTTAGCCATTGGCGTCACATTGATGACTCGACCATAGCCCAGACCTACACCCAGGGTAGTATCAAGTTTTTCGCTTCCACTTTTTTTTCCAACGCCTATTTTACCAAACCAGAATGCACCTCTGTTATTCGCTGTAAAATAGTTATCTACCGTGCTGTTTCCGTAAACTGAATAGGTATGAGTTTTACGGTCACCAGTTTTTCCGCCACGTTTTATGCTGCCATCAGCGTTTAGTTTAAAAGTGGTATCGCGCCTGGGGGTACTGATAACCTTATTGTATTTGGTATTCAGATCAAGATTGTAGCTTGCTTTGTCATCATCGCGTGCCTTGGCTAAATTGGCATTCGCAGATAAATAAGCATCTTCAAAGGCACTGCTTGCCTCGGTATAGTCATAAAGAGTTACATCAGCCATTGCTGGAATGGCAATGGAAGAAATAGCCAGTGAAATAGCCAGTTTTAGTGTTTTTTGTTTCATCATAAACTCCGTCGTTTATTTTGTTGCTGTTGTAAAAATACAACTATATTAAAAATATCATGTACTTTAGGGCAGTCTGCCCATAAAATAGTTCAATAAAAATGCAGATATAGTCTGGTGTTACTTAAAATATAAAAATGTTTTGATATTTATCAATTAATTCTGCATCAGCTTATAATTTTACCAGTGTTGTAATAAAACAACAACAGCCACAGGATATAAGAGAAATGCCTTGTGTTCAGTCTCCTTGTAGCTCAGTTAGATACTTAAATAGCATACGGGACGCTTTCGGCGGCTTGTTATTTTGTGCTTCCTTATTGATATTGCGGATTAACTGACGCAGATGTTGACGATCTGCGTCTAATTTCTCTACCAGTTCATTTAGCAGCTCATTATCTCCGCTAACAAGCCGCTCACGCCATGCTTCAAGCTGATGAAATTCTTCGGCTTGCTGCTGCCGGGGCAGGGCAAGTTGCCTGAGCTGGGAGCGAATGGCTTCAAGGTCTTCTTCGGGCATTATCCCCGAGATATAACGTAACTGACGTTGCAGTGCTGATTTTTTCAGTTTTTTTGCCAGTGTTACTGCATCGCGCATTCTTTCAGACAAGTCAATCTGCTCAAGTTTGCTTTTGGGTAATTCAACCAGTTCACGTCCGAGCTCGTGTAATATTTTCATTTCCCGTTTTAGTGCTGTTTTATTTGGACGTTCTTTATAAGGTTTGCCCGTATGTGGATTAATTTCTTCGAGCTGATGTGAATTGTCTGTCATGGTGCTTTATAAATCCAGAATTTGTATTTCGTTTTCAAGTGGATCATGCCATAACTTTTTCATGGCGTTGTGGTATTTTTTATCATGGCTGCTATTAAAAAAGCGTAGATCAGGATGATAAAAAGTGGCGGCGGTTCCCGGGATAATTTTCTCTAGCTGGTTCTGTTTTAAAATTCTTTGTAATTGTTCTGCTACCGGCTTTCCGGTTTCCAGAATATCAATCTCGCTTCCTGTAATTTTGCGGATTGCCGGAAGTAAAAAAGGGTAATGCGTGCAGCCAAGTATGAGAGCATCCGCGCCCTGATCTAACAGGGGTTGAATATAATGCCGCAAAAGTTGCTCTGTTTCTTCACTCTGAAATTCACATGCTTCCACCTGTTCTACCAGACCCGGACATGCCTGGGCGAGTACTTTTTTGCCTTTTGCATAGCGCTCGGTAAGCCCCAGTAAACGGCTGCTGCTAATGGTTCGCTGTGTGGCAAGTACCCCAATGATGCCACTTTTGCTTAATCTGGCTGCAGGCTTGATGGCAGGCTCCAGACCGATAATGGGCACGTCCAGGGTTCCGCGAAGTAGCTCTGCTGCCTCAGCCGTTGCTGTGTTACAGGCGATTACTATCGCTTTCACGCCTTGATCGAGTAAAAACTCCGCGATTAGTCGGGAGCGTTTACGCACATGGGAGGCACTGCGATCACCGTAGGGAGCGTGCGCCGAATCACCAACATAAATCAGGCTTTCATGGGGGAGTAATTGATGGATTTCCCTGAGTACCGAAAGTCCACCAATGCCGGAGTCAAAAACCCCAATAGGGCATATATCTCCGATCGCAATTGGGGGTAGCATATTATCCCGTTATTCCGTTGAACCAGAATAACAGGATACTACCCATCCCCCCCCTTTTTTAACTATTTTAACTGACACTATCTGCCACGAAGATAATTGATCATGGCATTATATTTGGGAGTACGAGTACCTGCCCTGGGTAACATGGGGAAATAATTACGATCAGTGATTGCTGAAATACCATTAAAGTGCATTAGCATATCGCCACCGGCACGATGCCAGGCATGCAGGTATTTTGAGTAGGCTGTTCCCATACGCGGGTCAAGGTTGGCATCAGCAAAAAAGCTAAAGATTTTGGGATCATAAATAACATGTGGGCGATCCACACGCAGTAAATGTTGACCACCTTCATAAGCCAATAACTTTACACCGTATTTTCTTGCCAGATCCACATTTTTCTTTACCCTGTCTTCAATCGCATTTTTAATTGCACCACCCTGATAATTGGCTTTTGCCAATCCGCCATAAAGGATTTCCTTAAATAATAGACTCATGCCTCTATTACCCTGACGCGCCCAGCGTTTAACAAGATTGCGATTTTCAATGCGGGCAATATAGTCACCGAAGTAGGGTGCAACGGCATAGGCATCAAAATGTTTGTAGCAATCACCACCTGCTAATGGACAGGTCATTAATTCTTCGCCCATTTGAGGTGCTGAACCATAGGCAGAGACAACACAGACGGCACGATTACCAAGATTGCGTTTAAATATGCTACAGATTTCCTTGCTGCGTTTGGCATTGTAGTTAAGTGCCAAAAATAATCTGCGGGTGTGTGGATTCTTTATCTTTAGTTTTCCCCTGGGCCACAGTTTTAAACCCATTTTGGCCGCATAATGCGTGGCAGGATACATATTGTTCCAAATCTCGTTTGAGTATTCAACATACACCTTTTGATTATGTTTCAGGCGTTTTTTTACTGTGTAGGCAAAGTTTTGCACAAAACGGTCTGTGGCTTTATGGGGTATTGAAAACCAGGGTGAGGCATTGGCAGCATTTGCCAGATCAATCATCGCTTCAATAGGTACGCCTGCATCATGATTATAGAAAGCCGAACGCAAGGTAGACCTGTCTTTCCAGCGGGAAAGATTTGTGTCTTTGGTGTTTTGCCAGGGCATAAAACGAATCGCGTTAAAGGGTCTGACACTGCGTAAATATTCCGGGTTAATTGTTTGCTTTTTATAGATATTTGCATATTTTTGCGGAATCACTTTGATATCACGAATATAGTTACGCGGATTAATGCGTGTGATATGAAGGCGTAAACTGCGTTTGGCAGAGCGCAGATTAAAATCAATGCGCCCCGGCACCTGGCGAATAATCTCCACGTCGCCCTGTATTTCGATATCTGCATCCCCGCGGTATGTAACAAAATGACGCCCCACAGGAAAATCAGCGGGCATGTCCCAGATGGCATTTATCGAAGTAAAAATAGGGCGTTCAGCACGCGCTGGCAAGCGTGTTGGCCAGCCATTTGCGTCAACAGAGACCTTCTCGGATTCTTTGGTATTAAACGAGTTTTTCTTGGTGCATCCGGGGTCAATGGCACGGTTTTTTTGCCAGTCAAAGCGACAGGATGTAATCCATCCCCGTGAAACCTTAAAAATATCAATAAACGGATTGGAAGATGCTAATTGATGCATTCCGCTGGTGTTATAGCCGAGGCGATGACCTGGCGCTGCCTGCACTGAATTTGCTAAAAGTATCGTCAACAGGCATAAAATGCCAAATAGCGTGTGTGTGAATAACGTCCTTGAATACATCATAATTATTCTCTAGTCCTTTCTCTAATCTCTTGAATCAAATAGTTTTTATAAGCCCTGCCGGCTGTTCATTTGAGGATCTCTCAGGCGCATCTTTCACAAGCACACCAACATGTACCCCGTGCATTTAGAACACCTTTAAATCATCTTCTGATAAGTTTTACCGATTTTAACCTTTCCGAAAAGATCTTGCACGTTTATATCTCTCAAAACCTACGACATTCAGCTTTTTAAATGCAATCATTGTGGGTTATTCCTGGCTAAATGGGCAAGAAGCTTTATCTTGTTTTTATGTCATTTTATCAGAAAAGGCAGCATTGCCTTTTTTCCGGCGTTCTTAATTGCTGCTTCTGGTCCTGAATGCCTTGAAAATCCGCTTCCCCTGAAGAATGGTGCCGCGAGCCGTCAAGTGTGTTGTGTCGGATTTTTCCAGACCATACATGCTGACAAAGGAAATTGTCGGGTCTTGCATTGAAAGCCTGATCTGGGCATCAACCACCTGGGGATGCAATTTTACCTGTGGATGTTGTTCGTCAACGCTGAGTATCACCGGAAGTTTGGGAATGCGCAGTACATTATTTCTTAAATGCTGCAACATTCTTTTCAGGTGTCCATAATACTCATTCGCAAGCCTGTCATTGGCAGCGTCACTCTCTCCCTGAATCCAGATAATTGCGCGTGGTATAACGGTATATCCCTGTGCTTTCAGTTCCGCTATGGCGCGTTTCAGGTTTGCCACCATGTCATCATACATGCCGTGATGACCTGGTGCTTTCCAGTCAGTTTTCAGGCTGCTGCCACCGGAACTGTATTTGAATATGGCAGGCTTGTAGCGGGCATACAGGGCATTGCGGGCAAAGCTTACTTCTGGTCCAAAATGACCGGCACGAAAATGTCCTGCCTGCGGACTAAGTGTTTGCCATTGCTTCTGGGATGAGCTGTAATGAAGTGCTTCAAAATAAAAGGGTATTCTGCTATCAAGATGATGCGGGTCAGAGGGATAGTATGCCGCATCACTACGCCAGCCCTGCATATTGGACTGACCTGCCATAATGAAAAGATCAATATTTTCAGCAAATATCGGCATACTTAAAAGCAGTAAAAGCAAGACAGCGAGAGTTCTTGTTGGATGATTTTTCGTCATATTGGTTGGGAATATTGCCGTTTTATCTAAAGGATTTCAAGTAGTTTTAAAGACCTGCCGTTTCCTGTAACCTGCCTGGAAATATGAGTGGTAGCGAGGGAAAGCTGATTGAGCTGGATTTTTTATCAATTTGAGGGAAAATCTAGCCAAATTCAGCTTTTCTGCAGTAGGCTCACTATTTCCAGACAGGTTCTTAATTAATCTCTTGTGTGATACTGATTTCCCTGAGAAAACGCTTAATCCATTGCACCCGTTGTTGCAGTGTTTGCATTTCTTCATATTCAAAGTAAATTTTATCCTGTCCTTTGATTTTAAACTCCCAGGGGCGTTTTTGCACGACTGCCATGATTTTGACTGGATCAATATTCGGTTTCTGATTAAACAGGATACGTCCGCCTTCGGCGCTCATATCAAGTTTTATAATTCCCAGTTTTTGCGCAATTTGTTTAAGGCGTGTGGTTTCAAATAGATTATTGACTGCTTCAGGCAATAAGCCAAAACGGTCAATCATTTCAACTTTAAGATCGCGCAAGGCTTCCTTATCTTCTGCGCTGGCAATGCGTTTATACATAATCAGGCGGTTATGCACATCGGGCAGATAATCATCCGGGATGAGCGCAGGCACACCAAGATCAACGCTTGTGCGTGTTTCTGATTTATCCAGTTCCGGCAGTTTGCCTGATTTGAGTGCCTTGACAGCGCGCTCCAGCAAGTCGTTATACAGGCTAAAGCCAACCTCCTGAA
>JALVDQ010000304.1 GCA_027008885.1 Thiotrichaceae bacterium
GCTTAAAAATGGACTTGCCTACTGCAGGGGGAGTTCAACGGTTTGTAGTTTCGTTTGAGCTTGTGCTAGATTTTGGTTTTGTGCCAGTTAATCCGGCAAGCCCTTTAGCTTGGCGTTATGCTACCTGAAACTACAGTTTATCGTTGATATATAGAAATATTTATTAATTGAATTTATAATTCATAATGTTCCGAATAGAAATAATAGAAGGAATGGTTGCTTGATAATCTAAACAATTTCAGTCTTTAGAGAAGACAAGAATTAATCCAGTGTAATAACTTAAACATCTATAAAGTAATTGTAATAGCCAAGGTTTATCTGCTTATAAATCTCAGAGATGGAAAATACCACTTTACAATAAAAGGTAGCCAATAAAAAAATGAAAGAAAAGCTAAATCTTTTAATGATTATTTTTTTGATCATTATGCCAAATATTACTTATGCAAAAATTTATAACTGCTCAGTAAAAGGGAAAATAATATTTCAGTCTAAACCTTGTCCTGATAAGCCAGAAAAGAAGTTTTTGTCTAAAAATACATCAAATTTTGGTTTTGATAATTGGAAATTTGGTATGAGTTTATTGTCTGTTAAGCAAGCAGCAAGAGCCAGACAACTTCCCATGTCACCTGGAACTACAATTTTTTTATCCAGATATAATGAAAAAGTTCTAAATAGTCAGCCAAATAAAAGAAGTTATACATATAAAACAAAAATATTAGGAAAACAAACTTCAGTAACACTATTTTTTACAAAGGTAACTAAAAAATTATATAAAATAAAGGCAACATTTACTGTGGTTCGGCTAAAGCCAGAAGAAAAAAAATATTTCTATAAATCTTTGTTTGAAAAATTGAGTAATAAATATGGTAAGCCAAAAGATATAAGAAAAGAAAGTACCGGAAGTTTTCTTACGGATTTTATTGTAAAAGATACATCAATGCTTAAATCACAAATTTTGTGGAAACCAAGCAAAACAAAAGTAGTTTCATTGGGATATAATAAGAACTACCATACTAATAGTTCTTTTAAACTAACGTATAAGGATATTTCTTTGTCGCTTCAAAACAAAAAAGAAATGACCTATGAATTGAGACAAAGAACTAATAGTGAAATATTCAGGGATAGTGAGAAATTATAAAAGCATAACAAATTGCTCAAATTGACAGTTAACACAGCCCACTTTTTGTGCGTTCGCTCCGCTCATTTTCGCACAAAAAGTGTGCTGTGTTAACTGCAATTTAGCAAGGCGTTAGGCTGTGGAGTTGCCTACAAAATGTAGACAGATTATGCAAAAAGTGTAGGAAGGTGGATTTCTAGTTTTATTCTGTCAAAATAATATTGACTATAGATGAACTAAACCATGAGTGGTAAAGTATGGACGGCAAATTAAAAGGAACATTGTATGCTTTACTTTGTGTGGTTTTGTGGGGACTGATACCCGTTGTTTCGAAAATGGGGCAAACTAACTTAAATAATCACCAGTTTTTGTTTTGGTCTAGCCTTATTTCATTTATTGTTCTTCTTTTATCTGTTGTAATTACAGGTAACTTAAGTTCTTTTAAAGAAAACAAAATAAAGGATTGGGTCGTGTTATCTATCCTTGGTTTATTAGGCACATATTTTTATTATTTGTTTCTTTATCTTGGTTACTCTAAAGCATCGGGTATGGAGGTTTTAGTTGTCCAGTACACTTGGCCAATATTAATAGTGGTTTTTTCATTTTTTATTTTGCATGAACCTTTCACTTTAAAGAAAATTATGGCTGTTATTTTTGGTTTTTCGGGTGTGGCTCTAGTTTTAACTAAAGGTGAGTTACAAAACATAAATATAAAAAATGGTGCTGTTATTGCATTTGTTGGAGCTGGTGCTGCGTGTTTTGCTCTCTTTTCAGTGTTGAGCAAAAAAATTAAAAAAGAACCTCTTAGTGTCGTCACAGTTTATTTTTTTGTGGCAACAATGGCTTCATTTATATCTATGCTTGGTTATTCAGAGTTTTCATTACCATCAAAATCAGAAGTAATTCCAATCGTGCTAAATGGTGTTTTAGTTAATGGATTTTCGTATGTATTTTGGTTTCTCGCTCTAAAATCAACTGAAGCATCTTATTTAGCTCCCATTACTTATATTGCCCCAGTTTTATCTGCGCTTTATTTGATCATGTTTTTTAATGAACCTTTTTATCTTGTATATGCATACGGTTTACTCCTAGTCATATTAGGAGGATTAACTAATAGCATAAATTTTAAAAAAGCCTAACAAGTCGCTTAACTTGATAGCCAACTCAACGCGGTTTTTGTGTTTCGCTATCGCTCATGATCACACAAAAACCACGTTGAGTTGTCTACAAGTTAGCGAGGCGTTAGATTTTACCAGGTTGTAAAGGCGGTGCATTCTCAAACTGAATTGCTATAAAACACATTGAAAAGTAAAAG
>JALVDQ010000305.1 GCA_027008885.1 Thiotrichaceae bacterium
AAGCGACTCAAGGGCGTTTACCACATACACCATGACCGCGTGCATTTATACGACCCCAACCATGACGGCAAAATCCTCGAAGGTGAAACCATTGATGGCATCGACAACCCGCGTTTGGATGAATTAATCGGCACACAGGCGGATGAATTACGCGAAGAAATCGAACTGGTGCTTGGCGCAAGCAATGAATTTGACAAAGAAGCCTATTTGCGCGGCGAACTCACCCCGGTTTTCTTTGGTTCAGCAATAAACAACTTTGGCGTCGCCGAATTGCTGGCAGATTTTGTAAAATACGCCCCTGCACCACTGCCGCGTCAGGCGACCAGCCGTGAAGTTTCGCCACTGGAAGAAAAATTTAGCGGCTTTATTTTCAAGATTCAGGCAAATATGGATCCACAACATCGTGACCGTATCGCCTTTATGCGTATCTGTTCCGGGAGCTTCAAAAAAGGCATGAAGCTGAACCATGTGCGCATCAAGAAAGAGGTAAAAATCCCCGATGCCCTAACCTTTCTGGCGGCTGACCGTGGACACGTTGATGCCGCCTACCCGGGTGATATTATCGGCATTCACAACCACGGTACGATTCGCATTGGTGACACCTTTACCCAGGGTGAAGACCTGTTTTTTACAGGCATCCCCAGTTTTGCACCAGAACTCTTTCGGCGCGCGCAATTAAAAGACCCGCTTAAAATGAAGCAGCTACAAAAAGGCTTGAGCCAGCTTTGTGAAGAAGGCGCAACACAGCTATTCAGACCATTAAAAAATAATGATCTGATCCTGGGCGCAGTGGGTGTATTGCAGTTTGATGTTGTCGCACAGCGCCTGAAAGACGAATACAAGGTAGACTGCATGTTTGAAGCCGTCAATGTGCAAACTGCCCGCTGGATAAACTGCGACGATGAAAAAATGCTGGCACAATTTAAAGCCAAGGCAGAAGCAAATCTGTCACTAGACCATGCAGGCGAACTGGTTTACATCGCACCCACACGGGTGAACCTGCAAATGGCAATTGAAAAATGGCCAGATATTGAGTTCCTGGCAACGCGTGAACATGGGGTTTACTGATAAAAAATATATAAAAAACAGGGGGATGGGTGTCAGAGGGCAGAGGACAGAGGACAGAAGACAGTTGCGTAGGTTAGCCCAAGCGTAACCCGACAAGAGCGTGGCACTATATTTAGATAACGCTCCTGTGTTTGTACAGTTTCGCTCCTCAATACAGGTTGCATAAAAATATATAAAAAACAGGGGGGATGGGTATCTCAATTCTCAATATTAAGAGACTGCATATTAAGAGACTGCGTAATATACTCTACGTTTAAAACCGGAACGAAACACAAACCTGAAACAGCGAGACCAAAATGCCCAATTTAAGTACAATCATAGCCATTATTCTTTTACTAATTACATTTGCTTTAAGTTATATGTGGTTATTCTAACCCGGCACCGTTTAATGGATGCAAGAACAAGTCTATAAAAACTTTTAGGAACAGGTCTTAAATCAAATACTTATGCCTGATACAAATCATACAATTACAGCGGACATTCGCATTAAAGCAGTGCGCCCTCTTATCTCGCCCGCGGTGCTCAATGATGAGCACAGATTAACAGAAAAAACAGCAGCGTTTATCGCAGCAAAGCGGCGCACCATTTCCAGAATAATCAGCAACAAGGATAAGCGCCTATTGCTTGTTATTGGTCCCTGTTCCATCCACGATCCGCAAGCGGCACTCGATTACGCAAGACAGCTAAAGGTTTTAGCCGATGAACTCAGCGACCAGCTCTTTATTGTATTGCGCGTCTATTTTGAAAAACCGCGTACCGTCATCGGCTGGAAAGGTTTAATCAACGATCCCGACCTGAACGGCAGTTTTAATATCAACAAGGGATTACGCCTGGCGAGACAGTTGTTACTTGATGTTAGCGAAATCGGTTTGCCCGCTGCAAATGAATTTCTTGATGCAACATTGGGGCAATACTATGCTGATTTAATCAGCTGGGGAGCGATTGGAGCGCGTACCGTTGAAAGCCAGATTCATCGTGAACTTGCTTCGGGTTTATCCATGCCGGTGGGTTTTAAAAACAGAACAGATGGCGATATTAAAGTCGCCATTGATGCCATGCGAGCGGCACAGCATTCACACCTGTTTCCCTCACTGACTCCTGAAGGAGCACCCGCCATTCTGGAAACCACAGGAAATCTGGACACCCACCTGGTTTTACGCGGTGGCGGCGGGAAAACGAATTATGATGAAGAAAGCATAATGCAAGCCAGTAAAATTCTGAAAGCATCCGCTTTAAACCATCGCATTATGGTGGATTGCAGTCATGCAAACAGCGAAAAAAATCCTCACAGACAACTTGATGTTGCCCTGCAAATGGCAGAACGCATTGCATCAGGGAAGCGCGAAGTTTTTGCGCTGATGATTGAAAGCAATCTACACTCAGGCAGACAGGATATCCAGACGGGCAAGCCCTTAAAATACGGGCAGAGCATTACAGATGCCTGCATCAGTTTCTCACAGACAGAAACCTTATTAAGGGATATACATAAAATCATCTCAAACAGCAGATAAAATCAATGCTCTTTATCTGAACCCATCCCCCTGTTTTTTTATATATTTTTGCGTAGTTGTGTTGAGGAACGAAACTGTACAAACACAGGAGCGTATCTAAATATGGTGCCACGCTCTTGTCGGGTTACGCTTGGGCTAACCCGACCTACGCAACTCACAGACAGAAACCCTGTTGAGGGATATACATAAAATCATCTCAAACAGCAGATAAAATCAATGCTCTTTATCTGAACCCATCCCCCCTGTTTTTTTATATATTTTTGCGTAGTTGTGTTAAGGAACGAAACTGTACAAACACAGGAGCGTTATCTAAATATGGTGCTACGCTCTTGTCGGGTTACGCTTGGGCTAACCCGACCTACGCAACAGTCTTCTGTCTTCTGTCCTCTGTCACCCATCCCCCCCTTTTTTTGGTATTTTTTAGTAAATAAGGTTCATTAAAAAGATCATAACCGCAAGGAAAAGCACTGTCATCAGACCGCCTGCTTTCATAAAGTCGGGTACACGATAACCACCAGGACCCATAATCAGGGCATTTACCTGATGGGTTGGAATTAAAAATGAGTTTGATGTTGCGATCGCAACGGTTAGTGCAAATACCGATGGATTGGCACCAACGCCCAGAGCAATGTTTACGGCTAGTGGAACCAGTAACACCGTAGCACCGACATTCGACATAACCAGGGTGAAGAAAGTTGCCAGTGCTGCTACTGCCGTTTGAATAACCCACACGGGCATTTCACCCACGACTGACAGAGTTTGGTCGGCTATCCATTTTGCTGTTCCGGTTTGTTCAACCGCAAGCCCTAGGGGAATCAGGCTGGCTAACAAAAAGACGGTTTTCCAGGAGACGGCTTGATATGCCTCATCAATACTTAGTACCCCGGATAAAACCATTCCAATTGCCCCTGTCAGTAGAGCGATTGACAGGCGAATATCAGTAAACAGAACCATAAACAGGGCTATCGCAAAGAAAATACCCGCAAACATTAATTTTTGCGGACGAAATTCTTCATGTGGAAAGTCCTTGGTAACGACTACAAAGTCAGGTGATTGCTCAACCCGCATCAAGGCATCCCAGGGTGTATAAACCACCAGAGTATCGCCTGACTGAAAGGGTATGCTTCTAATATCATCGCCTTCATGCAAGGTTTCACCATTTCGATGCATTCCAATCATGGCAGTACCGAAGGTTTTACGCATCCAGATATCTCTGGCGCTTTTTCCGATAACAGATGAGCCAGGTGGAATAACAATTTCAGCAATTCCGGATTTGCTGGGCGACAAGTCTTCCGCAAACGTCTGGATTTCCTTACGTTTTTTCAAATATTTAAAATGATCTAAAAAAGCACTTAAATCTTCACTTTCAGAAATGATTGCCATCACCATATTGGCTTCTAAATGGGTATCACGATCCAGCGCACCCGGACCAATGCGGGCAGGTTTTCCAGGGCGTTTGGTTGCAATAACACGAATCTTGTACTTGGTTTCGATGTCATCCAGATGTTTTCCGATCAATTTGCTTTTATCGCCAATAACAATCTCATGCAGCGAATAGTTAAGCCCGTAGACATCCTTAAAATGTTGCATGTCATTACTTTTTGATTTGTCCTCATCAGAGGCTTTACTGCTGGGTAAAACAAAACGACCCAAAACCAGAAAATAAAGAATACCAACAGCAACCAGAGTCAATCCAACAGGTGTTGTTGAAAACAGCGACCAGGTTTCCATCTGCTTGTCAGCAGGCAGGGCTGAATTAGAGGTTTGAATCAAATCATTCAATAAAATCAATGGGGAAGAACCAACCATGGTAACAGTACCACCCAAAATGGCGCAAAAACCCATTGGCATTAACAGGCGTGATATGGGAACACCTGAGCGAGCTGAAATTCGCGCCACAACCGGAAGGAAAAGTGCTGCGGCACCAACATTCTGCATAAAGGAAGAGATAATGGCAACTGTACCAGAAATAATCGGGATAATACGACTCTCTGATTTTCCACCTATCTCAAGAATAAAGTTGGCAACTTTGCCCATTATGCCGGTTTTATCCAGACCCGCGCCGATAATCATCACCGCGATTATCGACATCACCGCATTACTGGAAAAACCATCGAACAAGCGATTTGGATCAACCAGCCCCTTATCCAGCCCCATGATCGGGGCAAACAGGGTACTTAAACCGAGCAATACCATAATACTAATGGCAGCGACATCTATATCAACAACTTCAAAAGCAAACAGAAAGATTGTTAGTAAAAGTATGGCAATGACCCAGGAAACTTCTATTTTGGGTGCTTCATAAGCCAAAAACAAAGCAAGCATTAAAAAGATGGCAATTGACGCCAGACGTTTTTTTATCTGCCTGGAGTTAAGAATTTTGGTTTTCAGTTTTTTAGCGGTTTCCTTCATAATTTATACTTTATCGTCCATTTATTTAATAGCTTTAATACACAAATAACACTGTCTTTAGAGGTGAAGCCGCCTCATAATATCAAACGTGATCTTCATCGTCTCTATCTACTGTGCTACATTCCTTAAAAACTCTGAGTGAACAGTTTTTACAAATTGTTTCATCCAGCTGCGTGAATACCCATTGTATCGCACCCTTCTTCGTCGGGAAGAAATGGTAATCTCCAATGTGCTCAAAGGCATCACTACGTAACAAATACTTAAATACGCTATCTTTTACATTATAAAAGAAGATGCCGCCGCCAAGCTCTTCAAGGCGTTTTGCTTCCTGTTCCAGCATCTCTGAACCCGCCATATCAATGAAATTGATGCCACTTGCATCAATTAGAATATAGCGGTACCCCGCTTTTGTAAGTTTATGGAACTCTTTTTGAATAGCCGTAAGCGAGCCAAAATATATGGACATGTCAATACGAATGATTTTTAACTGCGGACATTCAGGCAATTTCATTTCTTTGGCATCCTGTAACGCCCTGTTGGGAGTTTTAACATTCGGTGCAAGTGATATGATTTTGGGATAGGAGGTACGTCCAACAAACAGAAGCAAAGAAAGCAGAACACCCATATATATCGCAAATTCAAGCTCAAGAAAGAGCGTGGACAGAAAAGTTGTCAGGAAGATTGCAGTCTCAGGAATACTGAGTTTAAAAATCTGTTTAATATGGTGAAAATCCACCAGATTATAAGCCACCAGCAAGATGGATGCGCCCATAGAAGCAATCGGTAGATAGCCCGTTACAGGTGCAATCAGGAGAACAATCAGCAACAGGAAAAAAGAAGCAAAAATCGCCGACATGGGAGTTTTGGCACCGCTATCGTAGTTAATCCCGGAGCGTGTAAATGAGCCTGAGCCAGCGTAACTGGAGAAAAAACTACCAATAATATTGGAAAGCCCCTGACCAATAAACTCCTGGTTACCATCAATTTGCTGTTTACTTTTTGAGGCGACCGCCCGTGCGATTGATACTGCCTCGACTAAGCCCAGAAGCGCGATGGCAAAGGCTTCAGGGATGAGTTCCTTTATGGTACTGAATGAAAAATCGGGGGATGACAAGGGTGGAAGGTTGCGTGGAATCGCGCCAACCAGTTTTACACCATGCGCTTCTCCGCCGATAAGCAGGCTAAATAAACCACCCGCCACCATACCGGCAAGCAAGTTGGGATATTTAGGGAAGAATTTTTTAACCAGAATTGAGACAACAAGCGTTACAATCGCAACCGCTAAAATATAATAATTGATGCTATCAATCTGCTTAAACATCTCAAGCCAGGTATGAATAAAGGATTCGCCCCGTTTTATATCCATTCCCAGAACATATTTGAGCTGGCTGGTTCCTATTAATATCGCCGCGCCTGCGGTAAAGCCGATAACCACCGTATGTGAAACAAAATTTACCAGAGAGCCCAAACGCGCGACACCAAAAGCAAACTGAAATAATCCGGCAAGAAAAGTTAGTGTTAAAGCAAGCTCAACAAACTCGGGAGTGCCAGGAGTAGCAATGCCATTCAGTGCAGAAAAAACCACAATTGAAATAGCCGCTGTGGGACCGGAAATCAGGTGTAATGAGGAGCCGAATAAGGCCGCAATAACGGGCGTAACCATCGAGGTATAAAGACCATATTGAGGTGGTAATCCGGCAATGGCAGCATAAGCAATACCCTGGGGCAAAACAATCACCGCTCCGGTAAGCCCCGCCATCATATCTGCACGAATCGAATCTTTATTAACCAGATGTACCCATCTTAAAAAAGGAAAAAATATATGCCAAAAGCCACTCATTGACCGAGTCCCCAGAAGAAAGCCCTAAATATTAGAATCTGCTAATGCAGTTAAAAGATGGCGCGAGATAATACTCTATTTAACCGCTATTTAGTAGGGGAAATTGTCATTTTTTTTATATTTTAGTTTGTAGTATTATTTTACTATTCTTGGGCAGGCTCCCGGGAATCTGTCTGGGAATAAGCAGCAATCTCCTGCAAATACTGTTCTTTTTCGGCTTCAGAAATAAAGGCTGAGGTGAAACTGTTGCTTGCCAATAACAGCAGTTTTTCTTTCTTTTCCTGATCCGTGCTTCCTAAAAGCGGGCTTACAGCCTCATAGTTTTCATTCAGATAGCCACCAAAATAAGCAGGATCATCTGAGTTAATCATGGCTTTCAAGCCAAGTTCCAGCATTTTTGGCAGGGGATGATTTTTTATATCATCGACAACACACAATTTTGTATTGGATAGCGGGCAGACGGTTAAAGGGATTTCTTCCCTGAGCAAACGCTGCACCAGAGCCTCGTCCCTTAAACTGGTATTGCCGTGATCAACCCGTTCAACCTTTAGCAAATCCAGGGCTTCATAGATGTATTCAGGTGGTCCTTCTTCTCCCGCGTGTGCAACAACATGAAAACCTTCATCGCGTGCCCTGGCAAACACTCGTTGAAATTTGGAGGGTGGATGCCCTATTTCAGAAGAATCCAGACCTACACCAATAATCCTGTCCTTGTGTGGCAAGGCTGAATCCAGTGTTTTAAAGGCATCTTCTTCGTCAAGATGACGCAAAAAGCACATGATAATGCCAAAGCTAATATCAAATTCTTTTTTGCCCTGAACTAATGCGGAGTGGATACCATTCAGCACTGTTTCAAATGCAATGCCACGCTCCACATGCCCCTGGGGATCAAAAAATATTTCAATGTGTCGTACTGCCTGCTTACTGACTTTTTCAAGATACGCCCAGGTCAGGTCATAAAAATCCTGCTCGGTACGCAATACATTCATGCCCTGATAATAAATATCAAGAAAATCCTGTAATTCACTAAAGTCATAAGCCTTGCGCAATGCTTCAACAGACTCAAAAGGCAGTGTAATGCGATTGCGCTCGGCAAGCTCAAACATCAATTCAGGCTCAAAAGTGCCTTCGATATGTAAATGTAATTCGGCTTTAGGAAGCCCTGCGATAAATTCTTTTATTGTTTGCATTGTATAATACCCATCCCCCCTGTTTTTCATATATTTTTTGTGTAGCACAAGTGACCCGTATTCCGCAAGGCTTCATACGGGCTACGTTGCTTCCTTCTGTCTTCTGTCCTCAGAAACACCCATCCCCCCCCTTTTTTTTTTAATGTTTTTTGGCTTCCTTCTCAACAGCCTGTCCCGCCCGCTTTTTATCTTTGCCAATACCCTCAATCGTTGAGCAAGCATTTAGAGTAGTTAAAGTAAATCCTAATACCAGTATTGAAATAAACAGCTTTTTCATTTTAGTCTCTATTTCCATATTTAGTTAATCAATTAGTTAATCAAAGTGTAATGATTCCATAATTCCGAAGCTAGTTTTTGCCCCCTTTAAAGCCACCCGGAAAGGCTGATACATTATTATTGCTACTGCTTTTGCTATCCCTGATCTTGCAGGCGCCCTGCTTTTTTACTTCATCAATACGAATGACGTTGTGAAAAGGGATGAAACTGCGCTTGACGGATTCAAATTCGTTTTTGAGTTTTTCTTCGGAAGGGTCGATGACAAGGTCGCTCTGACTCCCGAAAACTACTTCTTCAATCACTAAAAAACCATACAAGTCCGATTCATAGACTTTTTTGGCAAATAGTTCATAGACCTTGTCCTGATTGTAGTAACTGATTTTGTAGAGTTTTGAGTCTTCCATTTTATTTTGTTTCCAGACAGGTTCTTAATTTTTTTCGGGCGCGCCTTTTTAACAGATTTAAGGACTAAATGCATTATTTATTGCCTTGTTTTATCGCCTTAGCGCCCCTTTAATATTCGTTGTTTATCCCTGTTCCAGTCTCTTTCTTTTGCCGTTGCGCGTTTATCATGCGCCTTTTTACCCTTTGCCGTGCCAATTTCAAGCTTGATGCGGTTATGCTTCCAGTACAGTGCCAGGGGAACTATGGTGTAGCCCTTGCGTTCAACAGATGCAATAAGTTTTACAATTTCATAATCGTGCAATAACAGCTTGCGAATACGGGTAGGGTTTGGATTCACATGAGTTGAAGCGGATAGCAGCGGAGTGATCTGTACCCCGGACATCCAGACTTCCCCGTCTTTTATAAAAATATAGCCCTCTTTTAGCTGGGCGCGTCCTTCCCTGAGACTTTTTACCTCCCAGCCTTCAAGTACCAGACCTGCTTCATAGGTGTCTTCAATAAAATAGTCATGGCGCGCTACTTTATTTAGAGCAATGGTTTTACCCCCATGCCCTTTTTTCT
>JALVDQ010000306.1 GCA_027008885.1 Thiotrichaceae bacterium
GATATTTTTATCTTTATTCGCCTTCCCACGGGCGTGGGGAATGTAGTAGTTTGCAGGGTCGGTGTAGCCTTGCGAAATCGACCATAATCGAGGCTTACAATCAAAAATATGTAAAAAACAGGGGGGATGGGTTGCAGAAGACAGAAGACTGAGGACAGAAGACAGGGGGCAGTTTTGTAGGGTTAGCCTGAGCGTAACCCGACAAGAGTATGGCACATTGTTTAACATCGCTCCTGTGCTTCGTTCCTTAAACACTAAAAAAATATGTAAAAAAACAGGGGGATGGGTTATCAGAAGACAGGCTCAGCTTCCTGAACGTAGCTTTTTTTGCCTTGATTTTTTTTGTTTCTTTAACTGCTTAAGTTTATTGATTTTAGGCTGTTTTTCTTTTTTTAGCTTATTCAGCTCAATTAATTTGGCTTTTTCAAAGGAATAGGCTGAAACATGATTTCGACCCTGTTCTTTTGATACATACATCGCTTCATCAGCAAATTTCAAGAGTTGCGTAAGGGTTATTTTGCCATCAATTTTTGCATTGACGGTACCGATGGACAAGCTTAGATTAACCTGGGTTCCTTCCCAGAAAATAGGTGTTGTTTCAACGGTTCTACGCAAGTTTTCGGCAATTTTGGCGAGTGCCCTGGAATCACAGTTATCAATATAAATAACAAATTCGTCACCGCCAAGTCGAGCGGGCAAGTCTACTTTGCGAGTACATTGACGCATTAGTCTGGCGATATGTACGAGTGCCATATCGCCTGCTTCATGCCCGTATTCATCATTGATGAATTTGAATTTGTCTACATCTATTAAAATAATACTGGCTCTTTGTCCAATCTTGTTTTTCAGCTTTTTCTCTACGCTGTCTTCAAAGAAACGCCGGTTTGCTATTTTTGTTAAATGATCTTTGCTGCTAATGGAATAAAGGTATCTGTTTGTAGCTCGTAGTTTGGCTGTGGCTTTTGCAATATCTTCTTCAAGTGAGTAGTTAAGTTTTTTAACTTCTTTGTTTGTTTGCTGAAGACGTGCAACCAGCGATGAAATAGCTGTCCATAATTTGCATATTTCCGCAGGGCTGTTTTTGGGTATTGCGCCAAGATTAAAGGTATCTGAACGTATATCTGCCTCTTGTGATTTAGTCACCAGTGAATTTATTGGGCGGGTTATCTGACGGGTGAGCAAGTAGGCAATAATCAATGCGAATACAATTCCCAGTACCAGCCATTTGAGGATGGTTATCATAACCTTGTCCATAGGTGAGTCTATTGCCAGTTTGGGTTGCGCAATAATAACTCCCCAGTCAAGTTTATCGATCAGGGTGTAGCCTGCGTCAATATACTCTTTCTGTTTTCCAAGAATTGCTGTTTTGAAGCGTTTTGCACCTGCCTGTTCACTGCGAAGTTTTTGTACGATTTTTGTTTTTGACAGCTTGTATATATTGTCTACCCATTTTTGCCTGGGATGGGCAACAACTTGCCCTCTTGAGTCAACAATAATACAACGTTCCTTGCTGCTGGCATTAATTTTTTCACAAATAGAATTGAGGTAGTCCAGTTTTAGCTCTGCGTAGAGTATTCCTCTTTTATTGTATTTTTTGTCATAAATATAGGTTTTTACCAGAACCACGGGACGCTTTGATATGGTACTCCTGAATACGGGTGAAATGGTGCTAATGGTATGGTGGCGGTTGCCAAAACTCAGATATTTAAGGTAAGGTTCTTCTATGACCTTGTTTTTGTTTTGAACTGGTGGCTTGTAAGCATCCCTGACTGAAATTACCTTGGAATAATCATCGAGGGACAAATAAGAGCCAACCACTACATTTCCTGAGTTTCTGACAAATCCATCCAGATAGCTTTGAATTGTTTCCTGATCTTCAATATCTGTGATATTGATGGTATTGGCAAAAATCTGGGCTGATTTTTGAAAATCCAGAAAGTATAGATTAATCGATTCTTCAATACTTTTGGCAATGAGTAAATGTTTTTCACGTACTTCCTGTCTTACGCTTCCCCATGATTCCTCGGGCAGACTGATCGCCAGAAAACCAAGCGGAAACAGCAGCACGAAGACAAAGCTTGCCATAACTAGCCGGGTAATTGACTGGTTGAAGTAATTGTGAACTGCTTTAAACATTCGTTATTATTATTATTTTTAAATTGCAATGTTAAGCGAAACGGGCAATCTGGCAAACGTAATTCGGATAAAAGGTTGTAAAAGTGGCAGACACAAAAACGCCCCTGAAAAGGGGCGTTTTTGCTGAATGTGTTTTTACAGACAGATACTGATACCGTGTCAGTACTGGATTAGTATCGGAGTGATACTATTTTATCCACTTTTTGTATCCATCCATGTTATGCGCAGCACCATCGGCGTAGCCTGCTTCATAGGCTTCGGTAACACGCTGCTCTTCGCGTTCTGGATTGACCAGATAACCACCTTGCCAGCCTTGCAGATACTCTTCATCAACACCTGCTTTTTCCATTGTTACTACTGCTTCGTAATATTCTTGATTCATGCCTTGTCCTCTATATACATGTGTAATTAGTTTTACAGACTATCATTAGTTGCGGAGAGTATACTTGAGTTGCAGTAGTTCTGAATATCCCCATAGGGGTAAAATTGTGAAGTTATTCACAAATAAAGATAAAATGAACTGCTATAATTGGTCCATATACTACTCAAGTTTCGGAGTTCAAAAACAGCATAGAAACCTGATTCCATTCACTCAGTTTAAGTAACGCAGAGAGTCGCAGGGTTTTTCGCAGAGAACCACGGAGTTAACATTATAAAAATGTATCAAATAAAGAGTGTGCAAACGAAGGAGGTGTAAATTGTTTTCCTTCTTTACAATCTCTGCGTAACGATAGATTTGAACTCCGAAACTTGAAAATAATATTACTCTAACTGTGTCTTAAAGACTAAAAGGAATTAGCCTTGAAATTACCAGAATATACAATGTCACGATTTTTGTTTACGTTATTATGCCTGATTTCGTTCTTCCTGGCAGGATGCAACACAGGGAAAGCGGATACTCAGGATAATAATCAATCCATAACACAATCCGAACAAAATCAATCGTCTGCGGAAAATACCGCGGAAAACACTAAAAATACTGAACCTGCCGCCCAGAATGAATCGGCATTTAGCTGGTTAAAACTGAGTGGCTGGCATACTCAGGGTATCGTATCCAGGGATGCTCCAATCCGGATTATTTTTAACCGTGAGGTCGTCGATGCTTCTCAGGTCGGCAAGGATGCCAGCAAGGTAATGTATATCTCTCCTTCAATAAAGGGAAAGCCCATTTTCAAAAGCCAGTCAGAAATTGTCTGGGAACCTGAAGAGAGTTTACAGGCAGGAACCGAGTATAAGGTAAGCATTAAGCCAGCAGGCTTAAAAGATGTCCCTGAAAAAACATCACCGTTCCAGTTTTCATTTCATGTGATTCCTCTGGAATACGAAGTAAAAACTTTTGGTCTGGCACCCCAGCCAGGCAGCGATAATAAAATGGTGTTAAAAGGGCAGCTATTAGTGTCTGACCGGGTTCCGGCTGATGCTGTTGAAAAAGTCCTGAAGGTAAGTCAGCAAGGCAATGCTTTGCCAATTCAATGGAAGCATGGCATAAAAGGTAAAAAACACAGTTTTATTGTCAGTGATATTGTCCGTGAGACATTTACAACGGATCTGAAACTGGACTGGGATGGCAGCGCCATTCACATCGATTCAAAAGGACATCAGGAGATTAATGTACCTGCCTTGAACGAGTTTAAAATGACTAATATTCAGGTGGTTCACAGTGCTAACAGCAATCCTTATGTGCAGGTTCTTTTTTCTGACAAGCTGGATTCCCGTCAGGATATCAAGGGACTGGTGCAACTGACAAAAAATAAATACAAGGTGCGTATAGACGGCAATGCCATCAATATTTATCCAAACAAAAATTTATCAGGCAGTTTTAAGGTGCGTATCAGCAAGGGGATAAAATCTGCGACGGGTAAAATTCTGGCTGATGATATTCAAGAAGAAGTGGTCTTCGATGATCTGAAACCACAGGTTCGTTTTGTCGGGAATGGCTCCATTTTGCCAGAAAATTCTACCCTGGAAATCCCTTTTGAAGCCGTTGGGGTGAATGCCATCGAAGTTACTGCATTTGAAATATATCCTGACAATATGGGGCAGTTTTTGCAGGTCAATCGCCTTTCAGGCGGCGTAGAAACTGGACGAACAGGACGTTATTTGTGGCGCAAAACGATACCCCTGACTCCAGCTAATACGAATAAATGGAACCGCTATTCATTTAACGTCACTGAGCTGATGAAAAAATTTCATGGTGGTTTGTTGCGCCTGACCTTAACTATCAGGCGGCGTCATTCAACTTATAGCTGTCCGGCTGGAACCGCACCTGCTGAAACAAAACCTGTGTTGCTCAGAGACATGGAAGATAATGATGTAAGGGAGCCGAGTGGCTGGGATGGTATCAGCGAGTATGTCGAAGAGTCCAATGACTATGATTATGACTGGGATCAA
Organism: Thiotrichaceae bacterium; assembly: GCA_027008885.1. Classification (GTDB taxonomy): domain Bacteria; phylum Pseudomonadota; class Gammaproteobacteria; order Thiotrichales; family Thiotrichaceae; genus Cocleimonas. The sequence continues at coordinate 4,528 of JALVDQ010000306.1, forward strand.
CGCAATGACCCCTGTACTGATTCCTATTACACATTTCATAGCGATAAAACCAGGGTAAGCCAGAATTTTATTGCCACCAATATTGGTCTGATTGCAAAGCAGGATGCCAAAGGCAACCTGAAAATCATATCAACCGATTTACGAACTGCTGAACCACTAACAGGAGTTGAACTTGAAGTCAGAAACTTTCAGGGACAGGTTCTCGCCAGGGCAAAGTCTGATGGTTCTGGTTTTGCCAGTATCGAACTCTCCAAAACCCCCTTTTTACTGGTTGCAAAAAAGTTTGATGACACAGCCTATCTCAAGCTAAATGCGAAGACTGCATTATCAGTGAGTCACTTTGATGTTGGTGGTCAAAAGGTTAAAAAAGGCATCAAGGGGATTATTTATGGTGAACGCGGAGTGTGGCGTCCGGGTGATAATATTTACCTGACATTTGTGATGCAGGACAAAACCGGAAAGTTGCCGGAAAAACACCCGGTTACAATGAAATTAATAGATCCTCAGGGACGTGTGGTCGATAGCAAAACCAGTATTGATTCGGTGGGTGGTTTTTATGCATTCAAGTTTAAAACCAGTGAAAAAGCCGAAACAGGTCGCTGGATGGCAAAGGCTCTGTTAGGTGGAAGTACCTTTAGTAAAAGCCTGACGATTGAAACAGTGCGTCCAAACCGTCTTAAAATCGAGTTAAGTTTTGATACCGATATTGACCCGCAGAGCAAACAGCCCGTGCTTTATGGCAATGCCGGAGCGATCAGTGGCACCCTGTTCTCCCAGTGGTTACATGGTGCTACAGCAAGTGGTCTGAAAGCGGATATTTCGGTTCGTTTCAAACAGAAAAAAACAAAATTTGGGCGCTTTGCAGATTACGTCTTTGATGATCCCTCGCGCCATTTAAGCAGCGAGGAAACCAAAGTGCTGGAAGGTCGTCTGGATAATAAAGGCTATCTGAAATTTAAAAAGAATATCCAGCCAGAGGGAAAACCAGCTGGAATGCTGGCGGCGCACTTTACCTCACGAGTCTTTGAGAAAGGTGGCGCATTTAGCATCAGCAGTCAAACGGTGGATTATCACCCCTATTCAAATTATGTGGGTATCAAGCTCCCCAGGGGCGATGCAGTCAGGGGCATGCTGCTTACCGACAAGACTCATACCGTCTCTATTGCCAGTGTCAGTGCAAAAGGTGAGCCAGTCTCGTTAAATAATGTAAAGGTCAGTCTGTATAAAATTGGCTGGAAATGGTGGTGGGACAAATCTGCCGATTCACTGGCTGAGTACATTGACGGTGAGTATCGTAATCTACTCCAGGAATCAAGCATAAAAACAGTTAACGGTTCAGGAAGCTGGAATTTTGAAATAAAATATCCGGACTGGGGGCGTTATCTGGTCAGGGCATGCGATACAGAAGGCGGACATTGTTCAGCAAAAGTCGTCTATGTTGACTGGCCAGGCTGGGCAGGCAGGGCACAGGAAGAGGGCAGTGGCGCAGCAAGCCGTTTAAACCTGTTCTCGGACAAGAAAGCCTATACAGTCGGTGAAACAGCAATTATTCAAATACCCGCTGCAACTCAGGGTAGAGCGCTGCTTAGCATTGAAACCGGTAGCAGTATTCTGGATCAGCGCTGGATTAAACTGAAAGCACCGGAAAAAGCCAAAGATGCTGCTGCAGATACAGGTGCAGAAAAGGCAGCGGCAAAGGCAAATAAGCAGCCAGCCAAAATTCAGATCAAAGTGCCTGTAACATCAGCGATGTCTCCCAATGCCTATGTGCATATCTCCCTGTTACAGCCGCATAAAGACAAGAAGAATGATCGTCCTATTCGTCTTTACGGCATCATCCCTCTGGAAGTTTCTGATCCGGCAACCTACCTGAAACCTGTGATCCAGGTTGCAGAAGAGTGGAAACCCAAATCAAAGCAAAAGGTTACGGTGAGTGAAGCAAATGGAAAAGCGATGAATTATACGCTTGCCATAGTGGATGAGGGCTTGCTTGGTCTGACTGCATTTAAAACACCTTATTTGCATCGTTATTTTTATACCAAGGAAGCACTGGGCGTTAAGACCTGGGATTTATTCGATGAAGTCATTGGCGCCTACGGCGGTAAACTTGAGCGAATGTTGGCGCTCGGTGGTGGTGAAGAAGCAGAAATTGACAATGAAGACAGCAAAAAACGCCGCTTCCCGCCAGTAGTCAAGTACATGGGCCCATTTCATCTGAAAGCAGGAGAAACCGCAGAACACGAGGTCACTTTGCCTCCTTACCTTGGTGCGGTGCGCGTGATGCTGGTCGCAGGTGAAAATGGAGCCTATGGCAGTAGCCAGAAAAGTGTCTTTGTACGTCAGGCATTAATGCTGCAGGCAAGTATGCCCAGAGTAATAGGCTCGGGAGAGGAAGTTGCAGTGCCTGTTGCCGTGTTTGTCATGGATGACAAGGTCAAAAATGTAAAAGTTACAGTTGACACCAATAATCTGATTCAGATTGTCGGTGATCCTGATACGCAGATCAGTTTCGACAAGCCGGGTGAAAAAGTTGGCTTTATTACACTCAAGGCAGCCAATCGGGAAGGAAAGGCGTATATCCACTTTAGCGCAGTTTCAGGTGAGCATAAATCAGAAGCTGATATTTATCTGGATGTTCGCCGCGCAAATCAGGAAACCAGTCGCAGCGTCAGCAAAATCATTGAACCTGATACAAGCTGGGAAAATACCCTAAAACCATTTGGTCTGAAGGGAACCAATCAAAGTATTCTGGAGGTGTCTTCAGTGCCCTCCCTGAATCTGGAAAAACGCCTGGATTATCTGGTACATTATCCTTATGGCTGTCTCGAACAGACTACCTCATCTGTCTTCCCGCAGCTTTTCCTTGACAAGGTAATGAATCTCGACAAGAAGAGAGCGCAAAAAATTCAGCACCATATTGACAAGGGTATTGAACGCTTGCAACGCTTTAAACTGGCGTCTGGAGATTTCAGTTACTGGCCAGGCAGCGGAGGAAAAAGCAATGCCTGGGCAAGTGTCTATGCCGGACATTTCCTGCTTGAAGCCAAAAACAGGGGACACATGGTTCCAACTGAACTGCTGGATGACTGGCTCGACTATCAGCAGAATCAGGCGCAAAATTATATTGCAGGCAGCGAGGAATATTCGCATACACAGGCTTATCGCCTTTATGTGCTGGCACTTGCAGGCAGACCCCAGATGGGTGCCATGAACCGCTTGAAGGAAAGCAGCAAGCTGAATAACAAGGCACGCTGGTTACTCGCATCCGCTTACCAGAAAGCAGCCCAGCCAGATGCGGCAAAAGCAGTTATTCAGGGCTTGTTGCCTGTTGTCGAGCCTGTTGAGCAGGTTGACAAAACCTTCAGTTCAACATTGGGCAACCTGGGATTGCAACTTGACAGCCTGATTACACTGGGCAAAAAGCAAGATGCCAACAAGCTGCTGGAACAGATTGCAACAGAAATGGGCGGTGACAAATACCAGAATACACAGGGTATCGCCTGGGCATTAATGGCTGTATCGCGTTATCTGGGTGGTGATACCAGCCACTTTAGCGCAACCTTAACGCAAGACGGCTCCGTAACGGATATAAAAAGCGACAAACCCGTAAGCAGTATTAAACTGGCAAAACCAGAGGGTAGTGTCAGCCTTAAAAATACCAGTGGTGTCAAATTGTTTGCCACTCTGGTTAGCAAAGGCGTACCTCTTGCAGGGGATGAACAGAGTCTGGCAAAAGGACTTGATCTGGCTGTTAGCTATGAAGTTCGAGATAAAAATAACAGTAAAGTCTGGGCTGAAATGAGTCATCAGCTCATACCCCAGGGCAGTGATGTGCGCATTAAAGTGAAAATCCGAAATACCACCAATCACAAGGCTGAAAATATCGCATTGACCATTCCGGTTGCCGCTGGCATGGAAATAGCGACATTGACCGAACAAGTGCTGACCAAGTCAAAATATGACTACCGTGATATACGCGATGACCGCGCATATTATTATTTCGCACTAAACAAGGGTGAAACAAAAACCTTTTATCTTCTCACAAATGCTTCTTACAGAGGACGCTATTACCTGCCTGCGGTGAATGTAGAAGCGATGTATGACGATAAAATGAAAGCAAGGCATAAAGGTCAGTGGATTCATATCTCAAATGAAAATGATGTGGGCGCTGCGCAAACTGATGGCTCTCAAAACAAAAGTCTGGTTGGCAAGCAGTTAAGCATCAAATCACTCAGAGCCTGGCTTTATAACAAGCCGGATGAAAGTGCGCGCAGCAAAATGTATGTAGTGATTGGAGACAAGGTAAAAGTTCTTAAGGAACAGGGAGACTGGCTATTTATCCATTTTGAAGGCAAGAAAACACTGGAAAAATGGATAAAGAAAGAAACACTTGAATAGGAAGCCTGTCTGCCGTTCCCGTGTGTAGAGTTGCGTAGGGTTGGTGTAGCCATTACGCAAGCAACCGAATCTGGTTGCTTGCGTAAATTCCACCAAGCCTGCAACTAATGCTCTGCTTCTGTCTTCTGTCCTCAGAAACACCCATCCCCCCCTGTTTTTTATATATTTTTCGTGTGGTTTGTCCTGAGAAACAAAATACGGGAGCGGTGCTTAAACAATGCGCCATCCCGCGTTTCGCATATTCAACTCTGAGTACATGCTCTGTTTCTGTCTTCAGTCCTCTGTCTTCTGTCCTCAGAAATACCCATCCCCCCTGTTTTTTATATATTTTTCGTAT
>JALVDQ010000307.1 GCA_027008885.1 Thiotrichaceae bacterium
CCTGGCATCAGTTTGCCCTTGTTGAAATGCCCTTTGGGGTCTACTGCCTGTTTATATTCTGCAAAGTCGTTAATCACACTTTCTTGCAGATAGTGCATTTTTGTCAGACCAATCCCGTGTTCACCCGAAATAACGCCATTTAGCGACAGTGCCAGTTCCATAACCTGATCAACAATGCGCTCGGCTTCCTGCATCATTTCATAATCATTCGAATTGACGGGGATATTGGTATGCACATTGCCATCGCCTGCGTGCATGTGCAGTGCCACAAAAAGACGTTGTGAACGAATTTTTTTGTGAATTTTCTGCATCGCTGCGCGCAACGGTTGGAGCGTTTGACCAACAAAAATATCATCCAGCGGTTTTCTGATTTCCTTGCGATAGGAGATACGCAGATCACGCCGCAGCAGCAGATTGATTAGCTTGTCACCCTCTTGTAAAGACTGGCGAGATTCATTATCCAGCAGCTCATCATGCTCACTGGCATCTTCATCAACATGATCAAGAATTGACTGCCAACGCGCACGCACTTTGACTAAATATTCGGCGGCATGATCTTTTTTGGCTTGCAGGATGGCATCATTTTCTGCGCTCTGTTCATAATCGGGTTGCAGACGCAACTGCCGCTCAAGCTCAGGGTTTTCACTGCGTAAAAACTCCAGCATGGCATCAATCAGTGCCAGCTTGTTTTGCGTGGACTGGAAAATATTAATGCGCTCAATGCCTTCGCTGTAAGCATCCAGCCGATCCAGCGGGATGACCACATCTTCATTGATCTTAAAGGCATTGGTATGCGCGGCGATGGCGGCGGTTTTGGCACGATCCAGCCAGAACTGGCGACGCGCTTCAGGGCTAACCGCAATAAAGCCCTCGCCATTGCGGGCATTGGTCAGCTCAACAATATGCGAGGCTGCCGCTGCCACGGCTTTGTCATCATCGCCAACAATATCGGCAATCAAGACCATTTTTGGAAAAGCTCGACGCGCTGATTTGGGTGTGTATTTAACCGCCTTGACATAGCGTTCATCAAGGTGTTCCAGACCTGCGAGTAACACTTCCGGGTTGTTATCCAGATAGTCTTTGACTTCCACAATGGCGGGGACTGCCTGTTGCAAGTCGCTGCCGTAAAATTCCATACAGACGGTGCGACCCTGCTCTGGCATTCGGTGCAAAATAAATTCAGCCGAGGTAATCAAGCCATCACAGCCTTCTTTTTGTATCCCCGGCAAGCCACCTAAAAACTTGTTGGTTACGTCTTTTCCAAGCCCCTGCTTGCGAAAAAACTGCCCCTTGAACTGAAGAATTTCGGCTTCGCCTTTGGGTGTTTTGCCATCTTTTTGATAGCGTGTGACCTTAAAGCTGACCTCTTCCTGATCGTGAATTTTACCCAGATTATGATTCAGGCGTTCAATATGCAGCCACTCGGCATCTGGCGTAATCATGCGCCAGGAAACCAGATTATCCAGAGTTGTTCCCCACATCACCGCTTTTTTACCGCCCGCATTCATGGAGACATTGCCACCAATGGTTGAGGCATCCTGCGAGGTAGGATCAACGGCAAAAACCAGCCCTGCCCTGTCTGCTGCATCCGAAACTCGCCTGGTCACTACGCCCGCATCGGCACGAATCACCGCTACGCTTTGCTCCACACCCGACAGGTCATCACGCTGCTGAATCTCTCCCAGCGTTTCCAGTTTTTCGGTGTTAATCACGGCACTCATGGCATCCAGCGGGATTGCACCACCCGTGTAGCCCGTGCCACCGCCACGTGGAATCACGGTCAAACCCAGCTTGATACAAGTCTGTACCAGCAGTGCGATTTCTTCTTCGCTATCCGGGGTGAGTACCACAAACGGTAACTCAACGCGCCAGTCAGTGGCATCGGTGACATGCGAGACCCGCGCCAGCCCGTCAAAGTGGATATTATCCTTGCGGGTAATGTGGCGGAATTTACGCCTGGCACGTTTGCGCAGTGCATAATAATCAGCGAACCAGGTAGCAAATTCATCCACCGAATGACAGGCAATATCGACCAGTTCCAGGGTTAGCTCATTTCCCGAAGCCCGCTCACGAATGCGTTGTAAACGCTCGCGCATCGTTTGCATCAGGGAATAGCGACGTTTTTCATTCTCCAGCAGATCATCCTGAATATAGGGATTGCGCATTACAATCCAGACATCCCCCAAAACTTCAAGCAGCATGTGAGCCGAAAGCCCTGTGGCGCGTTCATCACGGAGTTGCTCGAGGATTTCCCAGGCACGTTCGCCAAGTACGCGCAGGACAATTTCCCGGTCAGAAAAGGAGGTATAGTTATAGGGTATTTCGCGGTAAGGTGCATTCATGAGGCGCGCCATTTTAACCCGTCTACTCCTGAGAAGAAACTGAGGAATGACAATTATCGGATTATCGTGCAATTTATCTCTTATTGACTATAGTTCGCCCTATGAATACAAATAATAAAGCCCGTAAACTGGTTGCGCACCGGGGCGACAATACAAATTATCCCGAAAACTCCTATGCTGCTTTAGAAGCCGCTTTGAAAGCTGGTGCTTTAAATATCGAGTTTGATATTCAGGTCAATGCAGATGGTGCCTTACTGGTTTTTCACGATACTGATTTTAAGCGCGTTGCTAATCTGGATGTTTCTATTTTTGATCTGTCAAATGATCAAATCAGGGCTTTGAGCGCACACTTGCCTGATCGTTTTGGTGACAAGTTTTTGCCGACTCAGGTTTCTTGTCTGGATGAAATTCTGGGTCTGCTGCAACGCTATCCCCAGGTTCATGCCTTTATTGAAGTGAAACGTGAAAGCCTGGCTCGCTGGGGTCTGGTCGAGGTGCTGGACAAAATACTTGAGGCACTCAGGGGGTTTGAATCACAGGTGACAATTATCTCGTTCAGCTCATCTGCGATTAAATATATCCAGCAACACAGCAAGTTTCGCAGCGGTTTTGTTTTTTACCAGTACAATGAATGTACTCGCAATCTTGCGACGATTTTACAGCCTGATTACTTGATTTGTGCCTATACTATTTTCCCCGGGAAAGACAAGCTTTGGCAGGGCAACTGGCAGTGGATGGTTTATTCGATTAATGATCTTGAGCTAATGAAACAGCTATATCTGCGTGATGAGATTAGTTTGATTGAGACGGATAATATCAGCCTGATGCTGCAATCTTTGCGGGAGAAAAATATATAAAAACAGGGGGGGATGGGTGACAGAGGACAGAGTCAGAGCATGTAATTGTAGGCTTGCTGGAGTTTATGTAACCAAGCAGATTCGATTGGTTACGCATGGCTGCACCAACCCTACGCAACTGCAATCTTTGCGGGAAAAAATATATAAAAAAAGGGGGGATGGGTGGTATGAGTCGCAAATATCAGCGGCTCATTAAAGGATGACACATATATCTTAATTACTTTCCATTATTTGCCGTTGTTCTTCTGTATTAATATTATTAAAGGCTTCGGGATTATCTGAAAAGTCGGCAATTTTCATATTATGCCTGGCATACCAGAGGGTAATTTTACGTTCTCCTTCGGCAAGAAACTTTTCGAGACTATCCAGCAGATTGACGTGAATAAGCGCGTAAACCGGTTGTAATCTGTCGCCATTATGCGCGACGACCAGTGTATCTGCTGTCGCTGAATCCACAACTTCTGCAAGCATTCGCGCAAGCAGATCATGCGGAACTAACGGACCATCACAGGGCAGCGTCAAAATATAGCGGGTTTTGACTGTCTTCATTGCGCTTGCGAAGCCTGCCAAAGGCCCTTGATAGCCATCCAGTTCATCGCTAATAACAGGAAAACCATAGTCTGCATAAACAGCCTGATTACGATTTGCATTAATCAGTATATTGTTGCCGATCTGTGGTTTGATTGCCTCTATAATATGCTCAATCAGGGGCTTTCCCCTGTAATCAACCAGCCCCTTATCCTGACCGCCGAGGCGACGTCCTTTTCCCCCGGCAAGAATAACCACTGTAATATCATTTAAATCGGGAGGGCTCATTTTACAGGATTAGAGAGAGCCAGAGAGGATGCGTTAGGCTTAAACAGAACCTTGCCTGCAATTTTGAAATCGCCGATAAGTTTTTGCCCTTTGCTGGATGTGATCCATTTGATTAATGCCTTAGCCCCCTGATTGTTTACATCGGGATATTTCGCCGGATTTACTGCAATAATGCCATAAGGATTAAACAGGCGCTGATCTCCTTCAAAAACAATTTGCAGTGGCGATTTATCCGCATAAGCCAGCCAGGTGCCCCGATCAGTCAGTGTATAGGCATCCATTTCACCTGCAATTTGCAAAACCTTGCCCATACCTTGCCCTGCCTCAATATACCAGGGTTTGCCTTTTGGATTTATTTTGCTGCTTTTCCAGATGCCCAGCTCTTTTTTATTTGTGCCAGAGTCATCCCCGCGAGAAATAAACCGGCTAGAAGTGCTGGCAATGGCTTGAAACACTTTCTCTACTGTTTTCAAGCTGGCAAGCCGGGCAGGGTCAGATTTGGCGCCAACTACAACAAAATCATTCATCATAACAGGAAAGCGTTGCGTGCCATCCCCATCTGCAACAAACTTTTTCTCAGCCTTCAATGCATGAACCAGAAGCACGTCCACATCACCATCATGTCCCATACGCAAAGCCTTGCCTGTGCCTACGGCAATGGTATGCACCTTGTAGCCGCTATCTTTTTCAAACTCGGGTAACAGGTAAGCAAGCAACCCGGAATTTTCAGTGCTGGTTGTGGTTGCCAGTTTGATAATGCGATTTTCAGGTGTTTCCTTGCTAAAAGCGGTATTCACTGTTGTCAGCAAAACGATAAAAAACAAAGCGATATAAAAAAATATTTTGTTTGTGTTAAAACCTGTCATTTAATTGTTTCCATTGATTGCTAATGTTCTACTTCAAAAAAACGATGTGGTTTAATCCCTCTGCAAAGCACAGGTTTAACCGTGAAGAGTATAGTTGAGGTATTTTTAATTGTTTCAAGAGCATAAAAAAAGCTCCAGTATTTTCATACTGGAGCTTTTTATACCTTAATATACTAAGGATATCACTAGGGCTTACTTATGTACGCCAAGTTTCTCTCTCCATCCAGGATAAAGTTTGTCTGCATCACCTGGGAATGACTCGAATGCGCGCGCAAATTCTTTGTGGTCTTTGGCAAATTCGATTGGATCAGCACCTTCCAGATAACACTGGTAAGCCTGCTTCAATGAGATTGCACCGTCAGCAGGGCTGTCGATATGACCATAAGATCCGCCACCTGATGTATTGATGACATTACCGTGACCCAGGTTCTCGAAGAATCCAGGCAGGCGAAGTGCGTTCATACCGCCAGAAATAATAGGTGTGGTTGGCTTCATACCGTGCCATTTCTGATAGTAGAAAGGACCTTGACACTCATCACGCTCAATCATGTAAGCGATGATTTTATCATCAGCGCCACCTTCCATTTTACCGTAGCCCATTGTGCCTACATGGATTCCTGAAGCACCCATCAGGCGAGCCATTTTAGCCAGAATATAAGCGGTGTAACCACGCTTGGATGATGGTGAAGTCACGGCGCCATGACCCGCACGATGATAGTGCAAGTACTGATCAGGGTAATTACGGCGAGCCGTTGTCACCATGCCAGGACCACCTACATAACCATCAACCAGGAATGCTAAACGCGGTGCATCCTCACCAAATACTTCAAGTGCATAGTCAGCACGCGCGCACATTTCATGGTGATCATCTGCGGTGATATTCATGGAGAATAGCTTGGCTTCGCCGGTTTCGTCCTGAGCGCGTTTCATTGCATCGTGGACAAGAGGCAATACCTCCTTGATCGGACAGAAAACCTGGTTTCCTTGTGGCTCGTCATTTTTGATAAAGTCACCACCCAGCCAGAACTGGTAAGCAGCTTCTGCAAAAGGCTCAGGACGCAAGCCTAATTTAGGCTTAATGATTGTTCCTGCAATATAACCACCATTTTTATGGTCACGACCTAGTAATGACCACAAATCATGAATTGTTTTTGAAGGGCCGTCAAACAGTGCAAGCATTGCAGGTGGTACATAAAAATCCTGCATTTGAGCATGAGCAATATCTCCCATACCCTGGTTATTACCGATAGTCAGAGTCAGGAATGAAACGATCATTGCACGTCCGTCAATGACGTTGCGGTCGAATAATTCATTCGGGTAGGCAATTTTCATAATGCCTTTTGCTTCGTCGATTTCATATACCAGTGCGTCAACGCCTTTGGTGAAATCATCCGTAGTAGAAACTTCTACGTTAGTACCCGTTGAAGACTCAGCTGCAAAGTGAGCTGCTGCTTCCAGATAGCCAGGACCATTAGGTTCCATTGTATAAGCGACAAGAATGTGCTTGCCTTCTTTGATTAGCGTATCTTCGTCAAGACTTAAGTCTGCATAACGTGCTGACTGATCCATATTTAACTCCTTTTTGAATAATAGTGGTCTGAATCTTTCATGTTGAAATTTTCAGTGCGCGCAGTATAAAGAAGTATTGAAATAAGATAAACTGATAAATTCTAATTAAAACATAAAAAAAAGTTGTACATTAAATGAACATCACCTTGAAGCAGTTAAAAATTTTTGAAGTAGTCGCTGAAACCCAAAGTTATACAAGGGCTTCTGAACGCTTAAATATGACCCAGCCAGCAGTATCTATGCAGATGAGACAGCTGGAAGAGAATATGGGAGTTAGCCTGTTTGAAAGACAGGGCAAGAAGATTGTAATTTCCAGCATTGGCAAACAGGTACGGGAGCATGAGAGAAATATACTAAAACAGCTTCAGTCACTGGAAAATTTTCTGCAAAACAAAGAAGAGCAAATAACGATCTCTGCGGCAACAACTGCAAATCATTTTGTTACTCATATGATATCTAAATTCAGTAACTTAAACCCTAAAGTTAATATTAAACTTGATATAACAAATCGTGAAACACTGGTAACACAACTGCAAAATTATGCCCCTGATTTTGTGATTATGGGAGAGCCTCCCAAAAAGCTGGATCTGGTTTCTCAGAAGATAATGGAAAATCCGCTGGTTGTTATTGCCTCGCCTGATCATCCGATTGCTAAGGAAAGAGGCTTTAACAAGATTCTGATGAATGAAATTGTTGAAATGCCCTTCGTTGTAAGAGAAGAGGGTTCAGGAACAAGAGCGGCAATCCATACTCATTTTGAACAACATGAGCTGGAGTTTGTTAGTTCCTATGAAATGAGCAGCAATGAGTCGATCAAACACGCCGTTGTGGCAGGGCTTGGTCTGGGAATTGTGGCATTACATACCATAAAGCTGGAACTGGAGGCGAAAAAACTGATGATCCTGAATGTTGAAGATTTTCCGCTGGAGCGTTACTGGAATCTGGTTTCACGAAAGGGCAAGCGTCTCTCTACCTGTGCGCTGGAGTTTCAGAAATTTATCCTGGAAAGTGCCTCGTCTTATCAACAGAGTTACAGGGACATTATGCCTAAAGAAATAAGAAACAAGTAGAGCCACGGGTTAAATCTGTATATTCAGATTTAACCCGCTTTAACCTTCTTCGGACAGGTCCTAGACGTTTCTGGTAAAGAATTTAGTGATTTTTTCCTCTACATTTTCAGCGAAGTCCTTGACTGATTCCCAGCCTTCTTTAACTTCATCTTCGGAAGCTTCAGCGATTTCTTTTGCCTTGCTTCCCAGATTTGAGATTTTATCTTCAATCTCATCCCACTCTTCAAGGATTTTGAGTTTAGCCAGGGTCAATTTCATCTTTATCGTGTCAGTATCAATGTCGTCAATTTTTTCTTCAACACTTTCACTGAGAGTTTCCAGTTTGTCAAGAAACTCGTTTTTAGCGATGATTGCAGAAGACTGAATACTTTTTTTCTTCTCTTCAACTGCACTTAACAGTTCATCTAACTGTTTTTTTACTTCTTCTTCATTCATTTGTTTGTTTATCCTCTCGTAGTAGTTATTTAGCAGGGCTATGATAGCAAAAAAGTATCAAAAAAGGGGGGGATGGGTATATTAGCTGACAAATTAATTGATAAATATCACAACTTCCTGTCCACGAACAGGAATCCTTACAATGACTTTCTTCCCTCATAGTTTTCATAGTCGTGATTTGCAGTGTGCAGTAAATACCCCCCTAATTCATATAAAGTCACAGCCAGAGTGATAAACCAGAACAATACCAGGAATGCAAAAAAAACATAAACTGCTGTTTCTTTTTTTTCGCATACATTTGTTATCAGTTGATAATATTTGATTATAAATGTTGGTAGAACAATATTGGCAAACAAGGATAGCACGCCTATAAAGATATGATATTTTTTATGTTTCACAAGACCCTCCTAAATCTTATGTGGTTCCCTCAATTCACTGTCTTTGCATAAATACAAAAATAGAATTAACAGATGCCTATAATTATTTTTAGTTATTTGGTGGTTTAGCAGCTTAGAATTACCTTAAATTGATTAATTATCAAGCAATATCTGATGAAGTGCTTATACTTGCGAAAAGAATTAAGCCAGGAATTACCAGTTTTATTCTCAACACCCATCCCCCCTGTTTTTTATATATTTTTGCGTAGACAGCCAGCCTGTGTTGAGGAACGAAACACGGGAACACTGCTTAACAATGTGCAATTCCCGTATTCCGCAGGCTTCATACGGGCTACGTTGCTACAACTACATGCTCTGCTTCTGTCTTCTGATACCCATCCCCCCGGTTTTTGATATGTTTTTGTGAAAACAGGAGTTATATCAAAACACCTCACCCTGCTCATCCCCAGAGAAACATTGCCCTCTTTAATCAAAGCCGATACTGAATAGCAAATTCTGTAGCTTTAACAACAGGTTTTACCATCCGTTGCTGTTTCTGTAATTCCACGATGCCGTAATGTTCCATTGTCTTTAATGTTCGGCTCAGGTTGCTTACTTCTCGCCCGCTAATTTCTGATAGTGCTTTTAAATTTTCAGGTTGTTGTTCCTGAATTATTTTTAGCAGTTTTACATTATGATCACTCAATACAGCGCTTAGGGATTTTATAGAACTAAACCAGATTTTTGGTTCATTGGGTTTAGGCTTGTAGCGCCCACCTGCAATGTCTAACAGACGTTGTTGATACTGCTCTCTGGGCATAATGCCTACATTTAAAATAGTGTTCATCTTATTGATCCAAATTATTGAGAATATTATTGACTCGCTGGAGAAAGTCGTGAAGCAATTGTTCGGCACTGGTAAATTCGTAAGGCGTCCCTTTATCAATAGGTGTTTGCTGAATATGATCATAAGTAATTATTCTACCTTTATAACCTCTTGATTTACGAGTTTTTATCGCATGAGCATTATCAAAACCCATAATTCGCCGATTGTAGTTATTATGCAAAGTCAGATTGTAACGAATACCGTGAGGGATTTCAGGCGTTGGATTAACCTTACCCGGCTTCATCCCCAAAGCAACACACATTCCCCTGTTCATCAAAGCGGATTTTACAGGTGCTTTGCAATTCATTTTTCAGGCGCTTTCTGGCTCGCTGGATGCGTGATTTGGTTGCGGTGAGTGTTAAGCCTTTGTGTTTGGCGTATTCGCTTTGGTTCATGCCTTCAAGATCACAGCGCTGGATTATATCGGCATCGTCATGCTGCATTTTTTTTAAGGCGACAGGCAGGCACACGGCAAGGTTGTTGACTGGTGCGTCTTCGTTTTGCTTATTATCTTCTAGCTGTTCTGGAATATCATCGTGGAGTTTGGCGGTGCGCTGATAGTCTATAATACGATTTCTGGCGACGCGATATAGCCAGGCGCGGGCATTTTGCAGTTCGCAAAACTGGCTACCTTCTGCAAGTGCCTTGATAAAGACATCCTGCAACAGGTCTTCGCTTAATTGTGCTTCTTTTACACGCGAGTAGATAAAGGCACGCAGTTCCCTTTCATGGGCTAACCAGGCTTTACTGACACAGTTCATCGTCACCGTATATCAACAGCAAGATTGTCCGCTGGCGGTTGTTGAACAGCAGGCTTGCCCGCTTGTGTCCGTTTCTTCTGTCGCGGTTTCTGAATCGCTGCTGGCGGACTTTTCATCGAAAGCGGCATCCAATTTTTGTGCTGCTTCATCGCGGATATGACGGGCGATTTCAATAACGGTATCAATTTGTGATTCTGCAATTCCCATGTGGCGAAGTTTATCCAGTTGGCATAAGCCCATGTCTGGGTGCTTTGAGGCAATGCCTGAGGCTAGTGAAACTAATGCAATTATAGAAGAGTGAAGCGATGGTGTTTCTGACATGATTTATTCCTCAACAGTTGAACTAAACGCACCTATTTCATTTAAAACAGATGTGGCAAACGCCCCTGAGGGCAGCGTAAAACGAAGTGAAACCTGTTGTTTTTCCGGCATCATAGCAAAGGCTAAATTTTTCACAATTAAGCGTAATGACTTGCGCTCCTGCTTTAAGCCATATCGTTCCAGCCCTTCACACAGAACAGGAAACCTTGCTGCGATTTTCTGCTCTATTTCAGCAACTTTGCCCTGTGAGCCTGGTCGCCCCCTGCCCCATAGAACCCCGCTTGGATGAATATCAAGCTGTGCTACGCGCTGTATTATGGTATCGTCAATTGCTTCTGAAAAGCAGGATTGAGTGCCATCCAGCATAAACACATCGCCATCAAGCGGCTGGTTCCAGTTGCCATTTTTGACGCGCTCCGAGAGTACATGATTAAAAATCCATGATCTTGCGGCGGATAGATAAATACTGCGTTTTTGGCGTCCTTTCACTTTGAACTCGCCCTTAAACCATTGCTCGGCTTTTTGCACATTAAAGCCTCCACGTCCAAAGCGTTGTTTGCCATAATAATTGGGAATACCCTGCTGCCGGATTCTTTCTATACTGGCTTTAAGTTCATCTTCGCTGCCTTTGAAATCACGGATAAGAATGTTAAAGCGATTGCCCTGCAAGGTTCCACGGCGCAGTTTTCTGTCATGACGTTTTTCAGCCAGCACTTGAATTGATTCAGGTAGAAATTTCTGCCAGTCGGGTGCTTCGCGCCCGGGCATTTGTACGCTAAACCATTGTGTGGTGACGGCATTGCGGTCTTTCATTCCGGCAAAACTGACATCACGTCTGGGAACATCGGCTATTTTAGCCAGTTGCCCTGCAACCCAGTCGGTATTTTCAGCTGTTTTCTGGATATGTAACCAGACGTGTTCGCCCTGCCCTGAGGGTTTAAATGACGGAATTTCATCCACCTGAAAATCTTCAGGTTTTGAGCGAATAATGCCAGATAGTTCACTATTTTCATTGACTTTTTTAAATTCAGTCATGACTAACTGCCAGCTATGGTCATGCCTTCAATTAATATCGACCCTGTGCGTGTTCCACTGCGATAATCAACGTCATTTCCAACCGCCACAATCTGTTTAAACATCTCTTTTAGATTGCCTGCAATGGTGATTTCTTCAACCGGATACTGAATTTCGCCATTTTCAACCCAGAAGCCAGCTGCTCCGCGTGAATAGTCACCCGTCATGCCATTGATACCGCTACCAATCAGCTCGGTAACCAGTAAGCCCGTGTCTAGCATGGCTAATAACTCGGCAAAATTTTGTCCGGTGGAATCCAGTGTGAGGTTATGTGTTCCACCTGAATTGGCGGTGGTCTGCAACCCCAGCTGACGTGCTGAATAGCTGCTCATAATATAGTTTTGCACAATCCCATCTGCCACAATATCGCGGTTTTTGGTTGCCACGCCTTCCTTGTCAAAACAGCAGCTGCCAAATGCCTGCGGGATGTGAGGCTGCTCATGCAAGCGGATAAATTCAGGAAAGACCTGCTGATCAACGCAATCCAGCAAAAAGGTCGATTGCCGATATTGCGAGCTACCGCTTATGGCGCTGTTAAAATGACCAATAAGGCTGCGCGCCATTTCAGGTGAGTAAAGTACATTTGCCTGGCGGGTGCCAAGTTGTTGTGAATTAATTCGCTTGAGTGCGCGCTCGGCTGCCTTTTTGCCAACTGCCTGTGCCGATTCAAGTTTTTCACTGAGGCGGCTATTGCTATACCAGTAATCGCGCTGCATGCCTTCCTTGTTGTTTGCATTTGGGTCTTGCGCGATCACCGAGCAACTGATCGAATGCCGACTGGAAGGGATCACGCCGGTAAAACCGTGTGTATTCGCAATCACACTGATCCCGCTGTAGGTATTAATGCCTGCGCCGTCTGAATTAATAATGCGCTCATCAAAATCCAGTGCCAGCTGCTCGCATTCGGTGGCAATTTCAATCGCTCTTTCGGCTTGTAAATCCCAGGGATGATAAAGATCAAGATCCACCACTTCGGTTGCCATCAGCTCGGCATCAGCAAGCCCTGCGTATTGGTCTTCACCTGTAAATTTGGCAATATTGCAGGCTGCCCTGACGGTATCTTCGATTGCCTGTGGGGATAAATCACTGCTGGTGGCTGAGCCGGTTTTTAGCCCTGCTATTCCACCTGACTTTCCTTGCATATAAACACTCAGGCTCAAGCCCTGATCACGGTTATATTCGAGTTTATCGACACTGCCATTATGTATTTCAACCGACAAACCAGTGCCCTTGTTGAGGCTCACATCTGCCGCACTCGCGCCATATTTTTTTGCCAGTTTAAGTACCCGTTCAGAGACTTCGCGTAATTCGTTTTCGGTTTGTCTTATATCCATCGCATCCATTACGCCTGTACCTCCGTGCCACCTACGGTTAAGCCATCAATTTTCATGGTCGGTTGCCCAACCCCTACCGGTACGCTCTGCCCTGCCTTGCCACACATGCCAACGCCTTTATCCAGTGCCAGATCATTGCCGATCATGCTCACGCGGGTTAATACGTCCGGACCATTGCCAATCAGAGTTGCACCTTTAACAGGTCGCGTGACCTTGCCATTCTCAATCAAATACGCCTCAGATGCCGAGAACACAAACTTGCCGGAGGTGATGTCCACCTGCCCGCCGCCAAAGTTAACGGCATATAAACCATTATCGACAGAGGCGATAATTTCTTCAGGATCCAGTTCACCCGCCAGCATGTAGGTATTGGTCATGCGCGGCATCGGCAGATGAGAATACGATTCGCGCCGCCCATTGCCGGTTGATTGCTCACCCATGAGTCGGGCATTCAGCTTGTCCTGCATATAGCCCTTGAGAATGCCATCTTCAATCAGTGTGGTGCAGTTGGTGGGTGTTCCTTCATCATCAATACTGAGTGAGCCACGCCGATTTTCGAGTGTGCCATCATCCACCACGGTGACTCCTTTGGCTGCGACTTTTTCACCAATGCGACCACTAAAGGCAGAAGTCCCCTTGCGATTAAAATCACCTTCCAGTCCATGACCAACCGCTTCATGCAGTAATACGCCTGGCCAGCCTGAACCCAGCACCACTGTTTGAGAACCCGCTGGCGCTGCAACCGCATCCAGATTGACCAATGCCTGACGTACCGCTTCATTGGCATAGTTGCGGATTCGATCCGCCTGGGTAAAATAATCAAAACCAAAGCGTCCACCGCCACCTGTTCCGGCAGTTTCACGTTTGCCGTCTTTTTCGACAATCACGGTAATATTCATGCGTACCAGAGGGCGAATGTCTGCGCTCAGATTGCCTTCATTATCAGCAACCAGAATATGTTCATGCACCCCGGCGATATTGGCAATCACCTGTTGCACATAAGGGCTGGCAGCACGCGCTTCTTTATCTGCAAGATTAAGCAGTGCGATTTTTTCATCTTCAGTCATTGAGGCAAGTGGGTTATCCACGCCATAAAAACTGTTTAGATTAGTTTGTTCGCGTGCTTGCCATGCTTTGACTTTGCCGGTTTGTCCAGATTTTCCAATCGCAGCAGCCGCTTTTGCAGAGGCAGTTAGTGAGTCCAGTGTAATCTCATCTGAATAGGCAAAACCGGTTTGCTCGCCTACCACCATGCGCACCCCAACACCCTGTTCAATACTGTATGAGCCATTTTTGATAATGCCTTCTTCCAGCATCCACGATTCAAAACGGGTCGATTGAAAATATAAATCAGCAAGATCAGCACCTTGCAAGTGAGAAAAGACCTGATCAAGCTGTGTTTCGCTGATGCCCGCAGGCTCAAGCAAATGTTGTCTGGATTGCTGTAATATCGATTGGCTCATAGTATGACTCTTTATTAAAAAAATACCCATCCCCCCCCTTTTTAATACTTTTTAACTGAAACAAAAAGTATTAAAAAAGGGGGGGATGGGTATTGTAATGCAAGTTCCTGCCTGAATGCGAATACAGTTATACCATGAGAGAAATCGGGGCATATCCCGTATTTTGCAGGCAGGGTTAGAAGTCTGTCTACTTTTTGGATACCCTCATAAAAAAACAAGCCGTAGGTTGGGCTGACGAAGAAACCCAACAAAACAATGCCAAGCACTATGTCGTCGGGCTTCGTGCCTCAGCCCAACCTACAGTTCATGGAAATCCAAAAAAACAAGAGGTTAAAATTTAATCGAAACTGCTATACAAATTGGGAAGAGCACAAGTTTCAGTTTTTCAGGATTTTCAGAAGGTCTTCGAGTTCGGTAATAACCTGGCGAATTAACTGGTTTGCCTGGGTGCTGTCGTCTTCGGCTTCCTCTCCTGAAAGCTTCTGCCGGGCACCATTGATGGTATAGCCCTGTTCATGCAACAAACTTCTGATCTGGCGAATTAAAAGAACATCCTGACGCTGATAATAACGGCGATTGCCTCGCCGTTTCATGGGTTTCAGATCAGGAAACTCCTGTTCCCAATAGCGCAATACATGCGCCTTTACGCCACATAGATCGCTGACCTCACCGATGGTGAAATAACGCTTCCCTGGAATCGCTGGCAGTTCTTTGTTGTTAGACATTTCCAGCATACTTTTCAACTCTTTGCTTTAGTTTCTGCCCTGGACGGAAAGTAACCACACGACGCGCACTCACAGGAATCGCCTCTCCGGACTTTGGGTTTCTCCCGGGTCGTGATGCCTTGTCACGCAACATGAAGTTGCCAAAACCGGACAGTTTAATGTTTTGACCCTGTTCCAGGGAAGCTTTCATTTCTTCAAAGAACATTTCCACCAGCTCTTTTGCTTCACGCTTGTTTAGACCTAATTCATCAAACAGATTTTCAACCATATTTGCTTTGGTTAGCGTCATTTGCTGCACTCCTTGTTATATAAGCTTATTATACAAGTATAAACAGATTTAAAATTACTATCTTAAAACTGCTCCTAATTTACTTTCTAGTGTAGTCATAATCTTCTCAACATGCACACTTATTTCTTCTTCCTCTAGGGTGCGTGAAAAATCCTGAAAAATCAAGCCCAAAGCAATACTTTTTTGCTCAGAGTCGATATTTTCTCCTGCATAGACGTCAAAAACAAAGAACTCAAGCAGTTCGTTAATATTTAATTCTTTCAATGTGTTAGAGATTTGATCATAGGAAACTTCCCGATTCAGCAGCAAGGCAAGGTCACGCCGAACTGAAGGATACGGTGATAACTTATTGTATTCAGGTAGTTTTTTATCTTGAATAAAATCAAGATCAAGCTCAAAAACAAATACTTGCTGATCCAGGTTCAACTTTTTCTCAAGTGCGGGATGTAGCGCCCCACAAAGACCAACTTGCTGATCTCCCAGCATGATCCTGGCTGACTGCCCAGGATGCAAGGTGGCATGATCGACGGGTAAAAATTTAAACTCTTGCCCTGATGCTTCGGCTAACAAGGCTTCAACATCACCTTTCAGGTCATAAAAATCGACTTGTCGGGGTTTTTCACTCCATTGCTCAGGGTATAAAGAGCCAGTAATCGCTCCGGCAAGTTTTTTTCTTTGTTCTGGCAAACCAGTCTCTGATTTCTGAAAGCTTAAACCGCTTTCAAACAAGCGCACCCGAGTTTGCTGGCGTTTTACATTCTTGTCCAGCGCGGGTATTAAACCTGACCAGAGTGTACTTCGCATTACCGAGAGTTCTTCCGAGATTGGATTTGCCAGGCGTATTTGCTCGGCACCTGCGGTTAATAATGATTCAACTTCTGGCGGAACAAAACTGTAGGTAATCGCTTCCCGATAGCCACGAGAAATTAAAATATTTTGTAATACTTCTTCGCGTACCTGTGTTTCAGGTTTAACCGAGATCAGCGGCTTCATCGGGCGTAATACGCCTGGAATATTATCGTAGCCATAAATTCGCGCAATCTCTTCGACCACATCTTCAGGTGTTGCCAGATCAAAACGGAATACCGGTGGCGTTATCATCCAGCCATCATCGCTGGTCTCTACCTGACAGCCAAGGCGCGTCATAATATCTTCGACACGCGCATCATCCACTTCGATGCCGAGGTGACGTTTGGTACGACTACGCTGGTAATGGATGGCATCCCGTTTGCCCAGCTCATCTTGTGTCACAACATCGGTAATTTCACCGACCTTGCCACCACAGATTTCAACAATAAGCTGTGTTGCGCGCTCCAGCCCCTTTAATTGCAAATCAGGGGAGACACCGCGCTCAAAACGATGCGATGAGTCGGTGTGCAATCCATAGGTACGCGCCTTGCCCATGATTTTTTCAGGTACAAAGAAGGCGCTTTCAAGGTAGATATTCGTGGTCGTATCACTTACGGCGGAGTCCTGACCGCCCATAATACCTGCCAATGCCAAAGCTTTATTCTCGTCCGCGATCACCATTGTATCGGCGCGCAGGGTGATTTCCTTGCCATCCAGCAGTGTGAGCTTTTCGCCCTCTTCTGCATTTCTAACGTGTATGCCACCTTCAAGCTTGTCAAAATCAAAGCCGTGCATGGGCTGACCCAGTTCCAGCATCACATAGTTGGTGACATCAACCACGGGACCAAGACTGCGCACATCCATGCGACGCAGCTTTTCTTTCATCCAGACAGGTGTTTCAGCTTGGGTATTCACATCACGAATAATGCGTCCGGCATAACGCTGACATAAATCATCACAACTAATTTTTACCGGAAAAGTTTCATTAATATCAACCGTTGCCGTTTTTATTTCAGGTGCATTAACTGCAGTCTGGGTAATAACGCCGACTTCACGGGCAACTCCTGAAACCGATAATAAATCCGCACGGTTTGGCGTGGCATCCAGATCCAGAACCACGTCATCCAGATCCAGCACGTCGCGCAAATCAGCGCCCAGTTCAGCATTGGCAGGAATTTCCAGCAAGCCTTCACCTGCTTCACCCATTCCCAGTGTTTCTGAGCCGCAGAACATCCCCTGTGATAAAACACCGCGTAGCTTGCTCTTTTTTATCTTGAAGATTTTTCCATCAGGTTCAGGTAATTGCGCGCCAATCATGGCGACAGGTACTTTTTGCTCAAGCTCAACCTGGGCATTTGTCACAATTTGCAAAAGTTCATCCGAGCCGACATCAACCTGGCAAACACGCAGGCGATCTGCATCGGGGTGCGCTTCAATCTGTTTTATCTGCCCCACCACAACATTTGTAAAGGCAGAAGCCACCGGCTCAATGCCATCCAGCTCAGTTCCTGACATAATTAACTGATGTGCCAATTCATCGGTCGTGACATCAGGGTTAACCCATTCACGCAACCACTTTTCACTTAATTTCATTTTTCTACCTCACCCTTATCCAAACTGCTTCAGGAAGCGAATATCGTTGTCGAACAATTTACGCAAGTCATCAATGCCATAGCGCAACATTGCCAGACGATCTATGCCAAAACCAAAGGCGAAACCGGTGTAGACATCAGGATCAATATCCACATAGCGGAATACTTCGGGATTCACCATGCCGCAACCCATGACTTCAATCCAGCCGGTATTGCCACAGACCTTACAACCTTCACCATGACACAGCACACATTGAATATCGGTTTCTGCTGATGGCTCGGTAAAAGGAAAATAATGCGGACGGAAACGTGTGGGCAGATCATCGACTTCAAAGAATGCCTTGAAAAAGGCTTCCAGAATGCCTTTGAGATCGGCAAAGGTGACATCTTTGTCCACCATCAAGCCTTCAACCTGATGGAACATCGGGCTATGTGTCACATCCGAATCACAGCGATAAACACGACCAGGCGCGATGATTCGCAAAGGTGGTCGCTTGTTTTCCATGGCACGAATTTGCACAGGAGAAGTATGCGTGCGAAGCAAGGTGCCATCATCAAAATAAAAGGTATCGTGAGAAGCACGAGAAGGGTGATGCTCCGGAATATTTAAGGCAGTAAAGTTATGGTAGTCATCTTCAATTTCAGGACCCACTTCAACACCAAAACCCAGCTGCATAAAAATTTCTTCAATACGTCTGGCGGTTCGGGTAACAGGGTGCAAGCTACCTGTATCCATTTTTCGACCGGGTAATGTCACATCCAGCGTTTCATTTTTTAAACGTACATTTAAGGCTTCTTCTTCAAGAACCAGCTTGCGCGCATCCAGAGCAGCAGATAGCGTTTGTTTGGCTTTATTGATCGCCTGCCCTGCGCCTCTGCGCTCTTCTGGCGGTAATTTACCCAGTTGCTTTAATTGACCGGTAATGAGTCCTTTTTTACCCAGATAATGAACTCTTACCTCATCCAGTTGTGCAAGTGTGTTGGCTTCATTTAGCTGGCTTTCCGCCTGCTGCATGAGTTCTGTCAGTTGTTCCACGTTTATACTTCTCCAATAAAAAAGCGAGGGAAGGCAAATGCCTTTCCTCGCTTTGTTTTACATCTTTTTAAGTGTCTGATTATGCCTGGTTATTGCATCAATTCATAACTCAGACTGAACAGTAAACTAAGCCAGGGCAGCTTTTGCCTTCTCTGCTAACTGTCCAAAAGCATCAATGTCGTGTACCGCAATATCAGCCAACATTTTACGATCAATTTCGATTTCAGCCTTGTTCAAGCCGTCAATCAAACGGCTGTATGAAAGATCAAACATGCGCGCTGCTGCGTTGATACGCACGATCCACAAACGACGGAATTGACGTTTCTTCTGGCGACGGTCACGGTAAGCATATTGTCCTGCCTTGGTAACTGCCTGATTCGCAACACGATAGACCCTGCTGCGTGCGCCATAATAACCTTTTGCTTTCTTTAATACTTTTTTGTGCTTTGCACGGGCTGTAACACCGCGTTTTACTCTGGGCATTTTCTATAATCCTCTAAATCTGTGTCTGTATATTTATTCAATAACAATTAAACGTAAGGTAATAATCTGCGAACCATGGGTGTATCGACCTTCTCGATTACATCGCCAGCACGTAGCTGACGTTTACGCTTGCTACTTTTTTTGGTGAGGATATGACGCAGGTGTGACTGCTTGCATTTATAGGTGCCGTTGGCACGCTTGCGGAAACGCTTGGCAGCGCCGCGGTTAGTTTTCATCTTAGGCATCTTGACTCTCCTGTAAACACTCGTTTGAGTGGTGAGTTAAACATTCCCTTGAGAGTGCCTCTCCTCAGGAAATGGTAAAAAAATTTGGAGCGGGATAATAACAGCAAAACAATCCGCTCGTCTACATTTGAAACAGGCAGATTTAAAAAAATATATAAAAACAGGGGGGATGGGTGTTTCTGAGGACAGAAGACAGAGAACAGCATAGAAAATGATTCTAGTCATTCAGTTTAAGTAACACAGAGAAGAGAGCCGCAGAGCTTTCGCAGAGAACCACGGAGTTACATTATAAAAGTATCAAACAAGCATCAGACGAAAGAGGTGTAAATTATTTTCTTTCTTTACAAGCTCTGCGGTTCTCTGCGAATTTCTCTGTGTTCCTCTGCGTAACGATAGATTTGAACTCCGAAACTTGAGTTAATATTATACTTGCAATATCAGGCGACGCCCTTTTCTTTTTTGATTGGGGCAAGCACCATAATCATCTGGCGACCTTCCATTTTGGGAAACTGTTCAACCGTGCCGTATTCTTCAAGGTCTGCCTCGACACGCTTTAGCATTTCCATACCTAACTCACGGTGCGCCATTTCGCGCCCCCGGAAACGAATCGTCACCTTGGTTTTGTCGCCATTTTCAAGAAACTGGACAAGTTTTTTGAGCTTGATATTGTAGTCACCAATATCCGTACCCGGGCGCATTTTGATTTCTTTAACCTGGGTTTTCTTTTGCTTTTTCTTTGCAGTGCTTTTTTGCTTGCTCTGGGAAAACTTGAATTTGCCGTAATCCATGATGCGGCAGACAGGCGGTTTTGCATTGGGTACAATTTCCACCAGATCCAGCGAATCTTCTGCAGCTTTGGCTTTGGCTTCGTTTATTGAGACTACACCGAGGTTTTCGCCGTCCTTATCAATAAGTCTTACTTCAGAAATATTGATTTCGTCATTAACCCGGTTCTTTTTTGGTTTTGCGATACTATTAATCCTCTATCTATAAATAACTTAAATATTTTATGACTCCAGCTATGACGCTACTTGTGATTCGCGTCTTGAATTTTCCTGTGCAATTTTCTGTATGATTTCATCAACAGTCATTGTTCCAAGATCTTCACCGCTTCGAGTGCGAACGGCTACCGAGTCTTTTTCAACTTCACGATCACCTACAACTAATAGATAGGGGATACGTTGAAGCGTGTGTTCACGGATTTTAAAGCCTATTTTCTCATTTCTCAAGTCCGAGACAACCCTTATACCACTTTTTTTCAGTCTATTTTCAGCTTCTTTGGCAAAACCGGACTGTTTATCCGTGATATTCATGATGACTGCCTGAACGGGAGACAACCATAATGGAAACTTGCCTTCGTGGTGTTCAATCAGGATTCCGATAAAACGCTCAAATGAACCAAGAATGGCACGGTGCAACATCACAGGCACTTTTCGTGAACCATCTTCTGCCACATATTCCGCATCCAGACGTGCCGGCATGGAAAAATCCACTTGTATCGTACCTAACTGCCAGACTCGCCCTATGCTGTCTTTTAGTGAAAATTCAATTTTTGGTCCGTAAAATGCGCCTTCACCGGGTAATTCTTCCCATTCGAGCTGTTTTGTGTCGAGCGCATCCGCCAGTGCCTTTTCAGCCTTGTCCCAGTCTTCATCACTGCCCACACGGTTTTCAGGGCGTGTTGACAGCCGATAGATCACATCAGTAAAGCCAAAATCACGATAAACATCATGCAGAAAATCAATAAACTCGGCGACTTCTGACTGAATCTGGTCTTCAGTACAAAATGTATGACCATCATCCTGAACAAATCCACGTACACGCATTAAACCATGCAGTGCACCTGACATTTCATTACGATGACAGGAGCCAAACTCTGCCAGGCGCAAAGGCAAATCACGGTAACTTTTGAGCCCCTGGTTAAAAACCTGAATATGACAGGGGCAGTTCATGGGTTTAAGCGCAAACTGGCGACCATCTGACTCCAGCGAGAACATATCTTCACTGTATTTCGCAGCATGACCGGAACGCTCCCACAGAGAAAAATCAACCAGTTCGGGCGTATTGATTTCTTTATAGTCACGCAAGCGCTGCTGTTCACGCATGTATTGGGAAATCACCTGGTAGATTGTCCAGCCCTTGTCATGCCAGAAAACCTGCCCTGGCGCTTCATCCTGAATATGAAACAGATCAAGTTTGCGCGCAATTTTGCGATGATCCCGCTTTTCTGCTTCTTCAATACGACGAATATAGGCTTTCAGTGCTTTTTTATTCTCCCATGCTGTGCCATAAATTCGCTGCAACATTTCATTATTGGAATCACCACGCCAGTATGCTCCCGCCAGCTTGGTTAGCTTGACGGCTGGTATTTTTCCGGTACTCGGCACATGCGGACCACGACACAAATCAATAAAATCACCCTGTTTATACAAGGATAAATCTTCATCACTGGGGATGCTTTCAATAATTTCTGCCTTATATGCCTCACCCATATCACGAAAAAATTTTATCGCCTGAGCGCGTGGCATAACGCTACGCTCAATGGGAATATCCTGCTTGATAAGCTCCTGCATACGCTTTTCGATTGCCTCAACATCCTCAGGCGTGAAGGCGCGCTCATAGGAAAAATCATAGAAAAAGCCATCTTCAATGACAGGACCTATCGTAACCTGGGCTTCAGGAAAGAGTTGCTTGACTGCCTGCGCCATTAAATGAGCGGAAGAATGACGAATAATATCAACACCTTCAGGGCTATTGGTGGTAATGATGCTTAATTCAACATCATCTTCAATCAAATGAGAGGCATCATATTGCTTGCCATCAATCGTGCCCGCAAGTGTTGCCCTGGCAAGACCTGCACCAATATCCCTGGCAACATCCAGAATAGAAACGGCTTGATCGTATGAACGCTGACTACCGTCAGGAAGTGTAATAGTAGGCATTTTTTATATTCCCCAGTGGTAATCCTACCAGGAGTCTGTCCGAGAACTGGAAATTGACTGCAAATTCCACAATCATCATAATCTGAACTTATCAAGTTCGTTAAATAGAGTGACTTCTCTTGATAAACTCACCTTATAACAATTCTGAAATTTTCGTTTCAATCCCGGTTCTCGGGCAGACTCCTGGACCACATGATTATTAGCTAATTTGCCTTTGACAGGCATCGAAGCGACGAATCATACGGTTATTTTATATTCGATTCAAGCAGAACAGGAATCACAATTTAGCTGCTCTATAACCACTATAAGTACCCAGGCTATATTGTTAGATAATTTTGAGCGGGTACTTGAAATAATCACTGCTTTTCCCTTTACTTACAGGCTGGCATGAAATAACGTGTGATTTTTATTTTTCCGGGATTATTAACAATGGAAATATCAACCTGGCTATTATTTATTGCAGTAGCACTTGTTGCAATTATCAGCCCTGGACCCGCGATATTACTGGCTATTTCAAACAGCTTGCAGCATGGATTCAGAAAAGCCCTGCTTTCCTCTGCGGGTAATATTAGTGGCTTGTTGCTTCTCTCTACGGCTGCAATTTTTGGTCTGGGAGCCATTTTAAAAACATCAACAAGCCTGTTTTTGCTTATCAAAATTACAGGTGCCCTTTACCTTATTTATCTGGGAATAAAACAGTGGCGCTCAAAAACTAACTTGTTTAGCGGCAATTCTGAAACCCGGCAAAAACACGGTAGTTATTTTTTTCTGCAAGGTTTTCTAGTCGCTATCACCAATCCAAAAGCGATTTTATTTTTTACTGCATTATTTCCGCAATTCATAAACCTGCAAAGAGAACTTGTGCCACAGTTTCTGATTATGACATTTACCTTTATGAGTCTGTCATTTCTCGTACTAACAAGTTATGGTTTGCTTGCCAATAAAACAAAAAAATGGTTTTCGACAAAAAAACGTGCAATATGGTTTAATCGCACCATTGGCAGTTTGTTTATTTTATTGGGAACTGCTCTTTTACAACTCAGGGCAAAACCAGTCTAAACCGGAAGAACCAAAGAAAACCCAAAGAAAACATAATCAAATCAAGCAAAATAAACACCCCATGCCAGAAAAAATACAAATAAGCCCCCAGGAATACAAACAGCGCCGTGACAAACTCATGGATCTTATTGGTAATGATGCAATTGCAATTATCGCCTCTGCCGATCTCAAGGTACGCAACCGTGATGCCGAGTTCAGCTTTCGCCAGGACAGCGACTTTCTTTACCTGACCGGATTTAATGAGCCCAAAGCGGTGGCGGTTCTGGTTCCCGAGCGGGAGGAAAGTGAATACATTCTGTTTTGCCGCGAAAAAGATCCCAAAAAAGAACAATGGACCGGGCGCATTGCAGGTCTTGAAGGTGCGCGAAAAGACTTTGCCGCTGATGATGCCTTTCCCATTGAAGATATTGATGAAATACTCCCCGGACTGATGGAGAACCGCAAAAAGGTCTATTACAGTATCGGCAACAATCCGGAGTTTGACCTTCAGGTTATCGCCTGGGTGAACAGCCTGCGGGCAAAAGTCCGCAATGGCATACAAGCACCGCATGAATTTATCTCTCTGGATATTTTTCTGCACGAAATGCGCCTTTTCAAGTCAGCAACTGAAATCAAACTCATGCAGGAAGCAGCCAGGGTATCAATCGAGGCACATGAACATGCCATGAAAATCTGCAAGCCAGGTTTAATGGAATATGAAATTGATGCCGAGTATGCCTATATTTTTCGTAAACGGGGCATGGAAGCGGCATACACCTCGATTGTCGCCAGTGGAGAAAATGCCTGCATACTGCATTATATTGACAATAATGCCAGGCTTCAGGATGGCGATTTGCTATTAATTGACGCAGGCGCAGAAAATCAGGCTTATGCCAGTGATATTACCCGCACTTTTCCAGTCAACGGACAATTCAGCGAAGCACAGCGGCTACTGTATCAAATCGTCCTGGATGCACAATACGCGGCAATCACAGAGGCACAGGCAGGAAACAGCTGGGACAAACCGCACCAGGCAGCCGTAAAAGTCATTGTAGCGGGCTTACTGGAACTGGGACTATTACAAGGCGAGCCTCAGGAGATTATCAAGGAAGAAGAGTACAAGCCCTTTTACATGCACAAAACCGGGCACTGGCTGGGTCTGGATGTGCATGACGTAGGTAATTACAAGCTGGATAATGAATGGCGCACACTTGAAGCAGGCATGGTGATTACCGTTGAGCCAGGGATTTATATTTTGCCAGACAAAAAAATTGACAAAAAATGGTGGAATATTGGCATCCGCATCGAAGACAATGTACTCATCACCCAAAATGGCAACAAGGTACTGACTGAAGCTTTAGTCAAGGAAATTGATGAAATTGAAGCATTAATGCAAGAAGGCAAGCCTCAATCAGGAATATGAAAAAACATATAAAAACAGGGGGGATGGGTATCATAACAACCCATCCCCCCCCTTTTTTACATATTTTTTTAGCTACTCGAAAAACCAGGCGTGCGGAAACTAATTGGCAGCAAGTCTGTTTCCATACGGGTTTCTGTTTAGCAATAAATACGTTTTTCCGTAGCCAGTCAGATTATTTGCCATTTTTCTGGCTGATTCTCCAACGCCTGTATAAATATCCATGCGTGCGGGTCCTGTTATGACTTTTCCCCGATCTTGCGGAAACAGTATTCGCCATTCTTTGCCTACGATTCTGTTTGCACTGCTAACAATGGGAACCTCAGCCAGAATTACCGCACCAAAAGGAATGTAATCAGTATCAACAGCAACCGTATGACCTGGAACAACAGGAACGCCCGAGGCTGTTCTAACGTAATCCTTATCCAGAGTGAAATAAATATAACGGGGATTGTAATTTAAAATTTCCTGCATCATGTGAGGATGCCTGTCTAGCCAGCGTTTAATTTCACTACGACCGGGATTACCATTTAACAAGCCCTTTCTTTGCATATAACTGGCAATGCTCTTAAAAGGCTTTTCATTGCTGCCATCAAACTTTAATGATTTTCTTTCGCCATTGGGAAGTTGCAAAATGCCAGAGCCTTGAATATGCACATAAAACAGACCCAGCGGATCGTTTGTCCAGGCTATTTCCAGACCTTTGTCGGCAAGTGCTCCTGCCGCTATTTGCGCGCGCGTAAGACGATAGGGGGTTGTAATCGGTGATCTGTAAATTGGATAACGGTATTCATTATCGGGGCTTAATTTTGCAGAAATAATAGGTGTGTAGTAACCCGTAAATTTGCTTTTTTGGGTGTTTGCATGCCCTAAATCCATTAAATAAAAATTATTTCTCAAGGCAGCTGGGGTATAGTCTCCCCGCCAGTCCAATAAAGCTTTTACGGTATCCAGCAACTGCCCGTTTCTAAGCCGCACCCCACTTCTGGCAACGGTGAGATTTGAATTTTTACCTGAAAGATATTGCAGCGCGTATTGAAGTCCCAGGCGAACTTTGGCAGGCTGTGCTGCTCCTGACCATTGTCTTTGTGGTCTATGTGGTCTTTGGCTGACATGGCTCGCTCTAAAACGGTCACTAAAACCTGTTTCATCCTCAAACAGACCTTCTGCGGCCGCATATCTGGAGAAATCTTCCATCCTGGGCGAAAGATTTTCATCAGGAAACTCTACTGGTCCATCATAAAGAAAATCAGCACGGGAAGAAAAAGAACTGATACATAGAACGCAAAGAAATAACTTTGCCAGATATTTATCAAACATTTGTCACTCTTATTTTTATTTTTGGGTTATGGGTTTGTTAGGCTGATATTATCTATTTTCTGGTCTTTATTTCAATACAAGAACAAGTTTATCCGACGGACTGTATACATCAAAGCAGTTACTCTGCACTATTCTGTTTCTGCCCGCTCTGCCCTCTGTCCTCTGTCCTCTGTTCCCTGAC